>JAESRY010000177.1 GCA_016764415.1 Cycloclasticus sp.
TGCGTTTATGCCAAACGTACCGGAAACCCTCATCGCTATGTTGGCAACCGCTAGCATTGGCGCGATTTGGTCGTCCACTTCACCCGACTTTGGCATTAAAGGCGTGCTAGATCGCTTCCAACAGATTAACCCCAAGGTAGTGATTGCCGCCGATGGCTATTTGTATGGCGGCAAGTACATCAACACGATGGATAAACTGAATGCCATTGTGGAGTCTCTCCCCTCAGTTGAAGCAGTTGTGGTTGCACAATACGTTGAGAAAGCAGAGTTATCCAATATTAATAACGCTGTCTTTTGGGATGATTTTTTAGCTAAAGAACCAGCGCCTCTTAATTTTGAGCAATTACCGTTCGACCATCCGCTGTACATCATGTATTCATCCGGCACCACAGGGTTGCCAAAAAGTATCGTTCACTGCGCCGGCGGTGTTCTATTGCAACACCTTAAAGAACACAAACTGCATGCAGATATGAGCCGCGATAAGACTCTGTTCTATTTCACTACCTGTGGCTGGATGATGTGGAATTGGTTAGTCTCTGGCCTGGCAACTGGCGGCGCCATCGTACTGTTTGACGGTAACCCGTTAAAACCTGATACCAGCATCCTGCTAAACATGATTGATGAATTAAATATCAATATTTTTGGCACCAGCGCCAAGTACATTGATACGCTAGAAAACATGGGCATAAAGCCTAAACAACGTTCCCAGTTCCCGTCACTTGAAACGATTTTATCAACCGGCTCACCCTTATTAGAAAAAAGCTTTGATTACGTCTACCGTGACTGGAAAGACGATGTCCTGTTGGCGTCTATTTCCGGTGGTACCGATATTGTTTCCTGTTTTGCTGGTGGCGTACCTTGGTTACCCGTTTACCGTGGTGAATTGCAATGCAGAATGCTTGGCATGAAGGTAGAAGCACTCGATGAAAGTGGACAAGCCATCATCGGTGAAAAAGGCGAATTAGCCTGTAGTGCCGCGTTTCCTGTGATGCCCATTCATTTTTTAAATGACGAAGGTGGCAAAAAATACCACGATGCGTATTTCGATGTTTACCCAAACATCTGGTGTCACGGTGACTATGTCGATATTAACGAGCACGGCGGTGTACGCTTCTTCGGACGATCAGACGCCACATTAAATCCCGGTGGCGTGCGTTTAGGCACTGCTGATTTGTATCGCGTTGTTGAAGCACTGCCCGAGATTACAGACTCTGTTGCTGTGGGTCAACGCTGGGATGGTGATGAGCGTATCATCCTGTTTATTATCTTAAATGATAGCGCTGTGTTTAATGACGCATTACAAACCATCATTAGAAAAGCCATTAGAGACAAATGTAGCCCACGTCATGTACCAGCACTTATCATCGAAACTAAAGCCATTCCTTATACATTAAGCGGCAAGAAAGTTGAGCTAGCTATTAAAAAGCTGATTCATGGTGAAGATGTTAAAAACAAAGACGCTTTATCTAACCCTGAAAGCTTAGATTTTTATCACAATTTAAAATTTATTTAGAATATAAGCAAAAACTGATAAATATCACTGATATAAATTCAAATTCGCTTTAGAATAGCTATTTTTAACTCATAGGCGGATTCGACATGGCAAGAAGGCAAGATAGATTAACCGTAGAMGAYGTAAACGGYGCTTGGGCRATTATYCCTACKCCAGCAATAGAYACRGGAGAYCAGTGGCAAACTGAAGACAGCGTTGATTATGACGAGGTTGCTAAAGCTGTTGAAGGCTTAATAACAGCCGGCATTGATGCCATTATGTGYCAAGGAACMTTTGGTGAAGGTGCAACCCTCACGTGGGAYGAAAAACGTAAAATGATGGAAGTGATGGTTGAAACCGCCGCTGGCCGCGTGCCCATATTTGTAGGTGTTACCACTATGAACACACGTGAAACYATCCGTCAGCTAAAACACGCACGTGACATCGGTGCAGATGGCACCATGCTAGGCTTACCTATGTGGCAACAAATCGATGTGCCTGCTGCAGTTCGTTTTTACCAAGATGTRGCTGAAGCCGTGCCAGAAATGGCTATTTGTGTTTAYGCTAAYCCWGAAGCGTTTAAATTCGACTTCCCTGCTCCATTTTGGGCCCAGGTTGCTAACATTCCACAAGTTATTACTTGTAAATATATCAATATTGGACAATTGCATGTTCACTCTATGGTGGCCAAAAAACAAATCAAATTTTTACCYTTAGAAATTGATCACGCAGATGCTGCAAAAATGGAYCCTGAGTTYCATACTGCTTTCTGGTCTCCTTTAGCRTGTACAGGGCCAGAACTCACCGTTCAYTGGCGTGATAGTGTTAAACATGCGGTTAARACAGGTGATTGGASTATCCCAGATGCTTTATACCCAAAAATGGCTCACGCTTTAAGCTCTCTTTTCCCACCAGGTGGTTTTGCTGAATTCTCTCGTTATAATATTCAATTAGAGAAAGCACGTATTAATGCAGGTGGTTGGATGAAAGCYGGCCCTTGTCGYCCTCCYTACCTCACCGCWCCAGAAGCTTATTTAGAAGGTGCAGCTAAATCAGGAACTGGTTGGGCTGAATTGAATAAGAAATTAATCGAAGGGTCTCTATAATATCGCACTCCCCCTTTGTATAACCTAATTATAYAAAGGGGTATTTTCCCGTACTAAATTTCACCTGTTCTGGCTTAAATATAACTGTTTTCTGACCRTTCTCGAGTGAAAATACGACCGTATCGCCTCTTGTTTCACACATTAATTCTTGTTTAGACGTTAAGCGCTGTGATTGCCTARGCGGAAAGGCCGTTGGACTAAATAAGGCTAGATTAATGCCAACATTTTCRTYYCTGGCCGAGATAAACTCAAACCCTTCAATATTAGCCTTTCTCATTTCGCTACCGAGTGTTTGTGTTTCTTGGTAAGAACCTGGRTTTGTTAATACRTTGCGAACATTGCAAAATGGTTCAGATTGTAATTGAAGCCCTTTTTGTATTGAATAATTTACACTGAATATGCTGTGTTGAGTTATATAGCCCTGCTTAGGTGGTGTTKCCATKCCACTCCAAAATAAAAAMYGGTAATAAGCMGCTTCTGCTAAAACTGTTTCTCGGTTATACGACCCATAAAACAAGCTAGKTTCTGTTTTYTTACCAAACCGTGACCCATGWAGTAATGGTGGGTAACGAAACGGTGTCAAAATYAGGTAGTGCGGYTGTTTTTTAAGYGCTTTTACAGTAGGTTTAGTGTTATCAATAAGTTGATTAAGTATTTCYAAATCACCSAGTTGATCAACGAGACTGCTAGTTGCTGCTTGTTCTTGGCTTTCTATGATTCTAAAAACTTCATTTGCTAGTGGTTGGATAAGTGCCTTATCGAGTAAGTCCCGCCACTTTATTGTCAAACTTTTCCTCTCATTGCATCAATATATTCTAAAACTCTATTTAAACCACTTACTGTTTTTATTTGCTCTGCTGGTACACCGCCTAAGTGACTATTTTCTGTATGCATCCAATGCTGCATATCCCTATTTTCCCCACCAACCAATACAAACAAGCCTCTATAGCAGCGAATGAACATCAATGCTAACTCGCCACTCTTACTAGTAGGGTCAAGTCCTCTATTGAGTGAGGTTCTGTCTTTGCCAACAACCTTACCTATATCGGTTTTAGATATTTTTAAAGCCTTTGCCGCCTTACTTAATGCGGTAGATAAAATAGTGTCTGGACTGTTAACAATGTTTTCTGCTAAATTCATATAAAGCGCATATTTTTTGATGYATATTCTATATMTAACCTAAAAATGATGTAACTGCAACAAATTTTAACACTGGTAGTATCAGTCTATTATGTTTTTACACGAGCCAATCCTTGCCAATCAGTTGTGTATTGATTTGAACGGTTAATTGGAATTGATTGCCACAACTTTTTATTACCCGTAGCGGCGAGTGTTATGCGATTGTCAAAACGTTGATTGATTTGATCCATGGTTTTCATCAACGTGTCACTACGCACATCCGCCGTTGTTGAAAATAAATCTTGTTGTTTTAACTTATTTTCTTGCGTGCAAACAATATCACCCAACGTGACACCAGCTTGTTGATATTGGTAGCCCTCTTTATAAACGGCAGCTAATAATTGCTTGGTAATTTTTAATAATTCTCGGCTATCTTGTGTTGCTGCTTTAAGCGTATAACAGGCAGATTTCGAATAGAYATCCGTGCCATCAAATGGGCTAGTACGAATAAATACACTGACTTTTCGTGCATACCCTCGCTGYGCCCTTAACTTTTCCGCTGCCCGTAAACAAAAAACACTAAGGGTTTGCGCAAGGTCCCGTTGCTTTACTAATTTATCCTTAAAGCTTCTAGAGCAAATAATTTGTTGCTTAGGTTTTTCGATTTCACCGAAAGGTATTACWGGCATACCCTGTAGCTCTTGCACCGTTTTCGCCAGCGTTATATTAAAACTTTTTTTTATTGCCGCTATCGATTGCGACTGTAARTCCCAAACACTTTCTATACCTTGCGCATTAAGTTTTTCTGTTAARCGATGCCCTACTCCCCAAACTTCACCAACTGGAGTTACTTGCATRATTTTTCTGCGYTTAACAACATCACTAATATCAACMACTCCACCTGTTTTTGACCATTTCTTCGCAGCATAATTAGCTARCTTAGCCAATGTYTTGGTCGGGCCAATACCCACACCAACCGGTATACCTACCCATTGCCATAAACTACTTTTTATCTCTAAACCCAGTTCCATGGGCGCTAYATTTAAACGATCCAAATCAACAAACGCCTCATCAATTGAATAAACATCTACCGCTGGAGAAAAAGASGTCAAACTGTGCATAATTCGCGCCGATAAATCCGCATATAAAGGGTAGTTAGAGGAAAATAATTGGATATTATGTTGTTYAATTAGRTGTTTTACTTGRTGTACAGGCACAGCCATTTTGATACCTAAATCTTTCACTTCTTGRCTACGTGCAACAATACAACCATCRTTATTACTGAGTACAGCRACAGGTTTATTTCTTAGATCYGGRCGAAATAATCGYTCACARCTRACATAAAARTTATTGCAGTCTACRAGRGCTATATTTGYAGGCATTTAGGCGCTATTTCGACGATTTTAGACATTGTGGATAACACTCGTTACAACACCCCAAATAACCATATCAACCTCCTCTTTAAGCGGAATGTCTTGGTAGTTAGGGTTTTCTGGGGATAGCACCAATTTTCCTTCCTTAGAACGCAATCGTTTAACGGTTAATTCACCRTCCAAGGCACACACAATAATTTTACCAACACCCGCGTGYACTGAACGRTCAACGACCAGCACATCCCCTGGGTGTATACCCGCGCCGAGCATTGATTCCCCTTCTGCACGAACAAAAAAAGTCGCTGCGGGCTTATTGATAAGCAGCTCATTAAGGTCTAAACGTTTTTCCACGTAATCATCAGCAGGAGACGGGAAACCCGCGGCAACACTAGCCCCATAGAAAGGGATAGATGGCACAGGACTATCAAAATCAGGCAAAAATACGTTGGGATGGTCAGTGTGGTTACTATCTAGTTGTTGTTTTTTATACGCCAGCAACTGAGTGACGGTTGCTAGCAGGCTTTCTGGAACTCTAACTGCCTTAGTGGGCTCGCCATAAACAGACGARCCTTTCTTACGCCCTGCCCCAGGACGTGAACCACCTCGTTTTGATGTTTCTTTTGCCATAATAAATACCCTTTTATAAAATACCTTTGATTAGTGTACATAAATCAAAATACAATGAAAAGGACTTTTAAAAGTTATCCACGGAATCTGTGGATAACTTTGTGCAAAAGTAGCTTAAAATTGAATAACTAGAGTCCCAGCATGGGTTTGNAAAAATTGTTCAAATTTTGCGCAAAAAATCAACTTAARTAAGGGTAGTCGATAACGATATGTTCCTGAACCCCTAGCCCGTCTACTTCGGCGATAATTTGATCGCCTGCATTTAAAAACTGTGGGGGCTTCATGCCCAATCCTACCCCTTCTGGMGTCCCCGTAAAAATCAAATCGCCGGGTTGTAAACTCATAAATTCATTAATATAGCTGACGAGCTTTTTCACCGAGTGAATCATCGTACCTGTATTGCTAGATTGTTTACGTTCGCCATTTACATCCAAACGAACATTGCATGATTGATAGTGTTTGAATTCGTCCAAGGTAACAAAGTATGGGCCAATCGGTGCAAAGGTATCAGCGCTTTTGCCCTTTAACCATTGTCCGCTACGATTTTTTTGAAAATGTCTTTCTGAAACATCTATGCCWGTACAAAAACCAGCAATATGCTCTTCKACCTGTTCTTCRGAAATATASGTCGCTTGCTTTCCAATAATAACGACCAGTTCTATCTCCCAATCAACTTGCGTGGCGCCTTTAGGGCGCATAATSGGGTCAAATNGNNNATTTAGTGAGCTAACAGCTTTRGTAAACAGSACTGGYTCGTCCCGTTGCTTRGAGCCTGTTTCTTTAATGTGCTTATCGTAATTAAGCCCAACCGCAATAATTTTGCYGGGGTTCAGCAATGCCGCGCCAATTCGCTCYGCCTTATCAACAATAGATAAACTGCTAATATCAATTTTTTCTAGCRTTTTTAARCCACCATTARCTAAAAATGAAGRTGAAATAAMCTCRCATATRCCRTCTAAAGAACGAATATTTTGTTCGGYATCGAGTATRCCCGGYTTTTCCTGACCTTTTGRCCCATAGTTAAGTAGTTTCATACGTAAATCTCTTTATAATTAATCAAATGAAACTTAAACAGACACCGTTACTTATTTGCTGCCTAAGTGTGCTTCTTTTTAGTGTGAACACTATAGCAAAGCCACAACGCGTTGTTTCTTTGAATTTATGTGCCGATCAGTTATTAATGGAGCTGTTACCGCCTGAAATTTTAGTCRGCATCACCCCATTAGCGTCAGACCCTGACGCRTCGTACCTTTATGAACAAGCGAGTCGCTTTCATCAACACAGTAACCGTATTGAAGARGTGATGGCGTTAAAACCAGACTTGATTATTGCGGGAGAATTCACCGCCCAACCAACMAACCAGCTACTCGAARAYTTGGGYTATAAAATYATCAAACTTGGCTTGCCGGTTACCGTTGATGAGATTTTTCAACAAATTACATTCTTAGGYGAGCAATTAARTSARCCARCYAGAGCYAGCCRATTGATTAGCAATATGCGAGAGGAACTAGCCGATATCGCACGGATCAATAAAACTCAGAAAACCTTGCGTGCAGTGGTTTATTACGCAAATGGCTTTAGCGCAGGYCGCCATACAATTGTTAACGAAATTTTGAACTTAGCAGGCTTTAGCAATGTAGCTGCCGAATTAAAGYTGGATTATGTCGCACCCTTATCATTAGAAGCTTTGTTGGCTGCTGAACCAGATGTGCTTTTATTGGGCCGATTGAATGATAATACCGACTCYTTAGCACACCAAGTACTGCGCCATCGTGCGATTGACCGTTATGCATCGCTGAAACARGTTAGGAAAATTATGATTCCTGACCGATAYTGGAGTTGCGCRGGGCCTTCAAGTRTTGCGGCTGCCTYTTACTTRCAACAACGTTTATTAAGTRCSRCCTATTAATATGCAATCACTGGCGCATTTAAATAACACCCATCAAGAAAGAAATTTAACRATAGGCTTRATSAGTRYATTRCTGATTCTTATGGTTRTTTCGCTAATGGTTGGCGATGTAAATATAAGTATTATCAATAGTTTRAATGAYATAGTTAATGGTAAATCAACATTAAATTCAATTATATTTGAAGAAATTCGCTTRCCAAGAACGTTGTTGGCGGTGTTGATTGGCGCATCATTGGGCTTGTCTGGYGCGGCCCTRCAAGGGATGGTRCGTAACCCATTGGCAGAACCKGGCGTTATTGGTATTTCAACCAGYGCGGCGTTAGGCGCRGTCATTGTGYTCTATTTTGGTTTCGCCACGGYTATTCCKATGGCGCTGCCGTTGGGTGGTATTACCGGTGCGTTATTAGCGGTTATTTTCCTGTATCTACTCACTAACAATAACAACAGCATGCTCACGCTTATTTTAGCGGGTGTCGCGATCAGTAGCCTTGCGGCAGCCTTAACCGCGCTAGCACTTAACCTATCACCTAATCCGTATGCATCACTTGAAATATTCTTTTGGTTGATGGGGTCATTAGCCGATAGAAGTTTTAGTCATGTTTGGCTCGTGTTGCCCCCTACTYTGKTGGGTTGGTGGCTAATGTTGAGCACACGCCGTGACTTGGACGTTCTTTCACTGGGAGAAGATACTGCGCAGTCCTTAGGCGTGCAGTTAAAGCAGCTTAATAAGCGCATCATTTTAGGTGTTGCTTTAGCGATTGGCGCGGCGGTATCCGTCAGTGGCGGCATAGGTTTTGTGGGCCTCGTTGTGCCACATTTATTACGACGTTATGTTGGTTATCAGCCCGGGCGYTTATTGTTCAGCAGCGCCTTAGGTGGCGCAGTATTGCTGTTRGCAGCTGATATTACCGTACGTTTACTACCCACCCAGCAAGAACTGAAAATTGGTGTTTTAACCGCGCTGYTAGGCGCGCCATTTTTCCTACACCTGATTTTAAAATCTAAACGGGAATGGGCGTCATGAGTTTAGTSGCATCCAACATTAACGTAACCTTGTCCGCCAAGRCGATATTAAAAGGTATCAGCGTTGAATTTGMAGAAAACCAATTGATTGGACTGATTGGCCCAAACGGTGCAGGTAAATCAACGCTACTGCGTGTATTAGCTGGCTTACAAATGCTTGAATCTGGCAAGGTTGAGCTAAACAACCAGCAACTGCAGGATTTATCGAACCTAAATTTGGCGAAAAAAATTACCTATTTACCGCAAACACATGAATGTCATTGGCCGATGACCGTAGAGCGCGTGGTGATGTTGGGTCGATACCCTCATGTGGACAGCCACCGCTTAGACGATGTGAACATGCAAGCCGTAGAGCAGGCAATTAAGGACGTAGATATTGAACACTTGGTTGGTCGTTCAGTCAATGAGCTCTCTGGCGGTGAACGCGCTAGAGTCATGCTGGCAAGGGCATTGGCAACACAAAGTGATATTTTACTGGCCGATGAACCGATTGTTTCGCTAGACCCGCGCCATCAAATTGAGGTAATGGCGTTATTAAAGACCTTAGCCGAAAAAGGTAAAACAGTATCTGTACATTATAAAGGACAATTGGCCGACGGAACGGTATTTGATTCTTCTTATAAGCG
>JAESRY010000091.1 GCA_016764415.1 Cycloclasticus sp.
AGCGTAATTTAAACCTTGCTGTATGCCTGCATTAACGGTGAGCTTGTTGCTTTTAGCCTCAATAATAGCGATAGGAATATTGGGTTTGTAGTAGAGAATATAATCCGCTCTTTTTTGCTTGCCACGGCTGGTTAGGTTGCCTTTAACGTAAATGCGGCCATCGGTAAAAGAGACTTCTTCACGAATTTGAGTCAGCGTATCCCAGCCTGCYTTWACYARTGCAGGTTGAATATACTTTGTRCAAATATCTCTTTCKGATARGTCTTTTTTARAGGTCATTNANNATTACTTCCTGTTAATAAACAACGTTCAAGTTTTTGATAAGCGATTTTATGTTTGCCTTTCGACATATTATGTAGATTTTGCATCCTCCATTCATACTGCTATCCATACAAGTGCTCGGGTACCGTTATTAAATATTTTTTATCGAGCTTGCCACTTTTAGCGATAACGCGGTTACCTGCCCCAAGATCAATATCGGTTAGGTCTAATTTATTGAACCATGCATACCTTTGTTTTTCAGCAAACCATAAGAAYAGGCGTTTAGCTTTTATACTTTTACAATTTTTGAGCAGGCTTTCTAGTTTATTAGGMGATAAACTTGTCATRCCTTGCATTATTTCATTAGCATGGTCGAAGCTAACCGTATTGGGAACGTCCACCATCATTTCTAAAAAAGCTTTTTCTGGGCACGAGGCTTTTAAAGCTGGCAAACCATGTTGCCACCCTACTTCTCTTGAAAATGATTCCACCGAGAACAAACCTTCTGCCCACAGAGTTTTAGTGCCATGCCATATAAAACGAACATTCCCCTCTATTTTATCCAACCAAGCTGGGCACTTACCGTCAGAATAAAGATGAATGGTTTTAACGGGCGTAGCGCTTAAATACTGAGCAAGCCCTTGTTGATCTAAAGCAGTCAAACCACCAACGTATATAGGATTGTCTGCCATCGACTGTAAGGAGCAAACTATGCTTTGCCAAGATACCGGCGTTTCTAAGCGAGCGTAAACGCCGACTGCAAGTGGTTTGAGCCTATTGCTTTTAAGCGAATTATCTATTGCGTGCCGTGTCATCCCCTTTGATGTAAGCCACCTTCTTGTAGCAATCAAGTTGTAGGGTAAAAGCTCGTCTAATTGTTGCTTTGGTGTTAACGCAGACATTATTTGCCTCTATAGTCATATGCGGTATATTTCGCCGCATTTTTAATACGTACCTAAACTAACATGAGCATCATATATTTACTACTATTGTTTATTGCGGCGTATATCGCCGCAATTACTAATTAATGCGAATTAAGCTCCTGGAGTGCATACAAATCAAAACGTGAAACAAAATTCTTTAAAAAACCCCAATTTTTTTGCACTATTCGTACCCCTACCAAGCTTTAGAGCATTAAAGGAAGCAAGCGCACTAGGAATATAGAGAAGCGCGTCACACTAGTATGTATTGCGCAAAACCAATGTCTACGCTTCCGCCTTTGCCCTGGTATCGACATGGGTCATACCCTAAGCTATATGTTCGAACAACGACGATACGCTTCACAAAATGTTTCTTACTTTTTAGGAGGCTTCAATATTTTAATATACAACTTGCTGCTGGGATGAGTATTTAAAAACCCAACGCATCTCTTGCCAGAGAGCCACCCGAGCCCTGCAATGGCCCCAATGGGTTTTTGCGTGATTTTTCAGAATCCATGAACGGTATGCCACTCCATATTTTATACACGGCCACGCCGTTATCTAACACGATTAATGCATCAAAACGCCAACCCGTTTCTAATGTTCTGCGCTTGAATCCTAATAAATCTTTAATTGCACTTCCTACGCGTTTTCTTTTAATAACACCGGGGTGAGCTTCATACGCGATGCACGCTTCCTGCTTAGCTAAACATTCCCTTACGCTAACGGGCAGTTGTTCTAACTTAACTGAATTAGTCGGCATGAATTTTTGAATAACATCTAAGTACGACAGTATTTTTACGTTCGGTGTTGAATATGGATCAAAGCCTAAATCACGTAATTCATCAACTGTCGTTTTGTTAAGAACAATTTTGTCGTACGCTGACATGGCTTGTTTGAAGCTGTTCCAAGGCGACTTAGTTATTTCTTCAGTTCTTGGGAGCGGGCTACCACACGCCGTTAGCATTAATAAAACCAATACCATTAAAATTAATCGATACGACGAACGTTTTTCCATTCCAAAAGACCTATTTGGTTAATTATTGTTTAACTGGCTTACTTAAATAATAGCTGATTATTGCAATTTTAATTACATTTAACTTAAATAATTTAATAGCAAAAAACACCTGATATTTTATAGTTTTAGGTTAATCTCCAATTAATGACTATAAAAGTTTATAATACTTTTTTACCCCCAGATAGAGTGCGTTAAGAATATACTGCCTAACGCTTTCACTATCCCAATTTAAGGCCCTAAAATGACATCCCAACCAACTATAGGCTTCGCTGATTTAGCGCTGTCTACTTCTGTAATGGACGCTCTAAAACGCATCGGTTACGAACAACCTTCCCCCATTCAAGCTGAGGCTATCCCTCACCTATTGGCAGGCCATGATCTTATCGGAACCGCTCAAACGGGCACAGGTAAAACTGCTGCATTTGCTTTACCGTTGTTATCAAACATCGATTTAAAAAAGGCCGAACCTCAGGTTCTTGTATTAGCGCCCACGCGTGAATTAGCCATTCAAGTAGCTGAAGCCTTTAAAACCTACGCCAGTGGTATGCAAGGTTTTAATGTATTGCCGATTTATGGTGGTCAAGCGATGGATACACAATTACGTCAACTTAAGCGTGGCGTTCATGTGGTTGTAGGTACACCTGGTCGAGTCATGGACCATTTACGCCGCAAAACATTGAAACTTGGCAGTTTAAAAACCATCGTGTTAGACGAAGGTGACGAGATGTTACGCATGGGTTTCATTGATGATGTTGAATGGATTTTAGAGCAAACACCTAAGCAGCGTCAGGTGGCCTTATTTTCAGCCACCATGCCTGCACCCATTCGCCGAGTGGCCGAAAAATATTTAAAAAATCCTAAACTCGTTAAAATCGCATCTAAAACCTCTACCGTTGAAAGCATTGAACAACGCTTTTGGATGGTCAGTGGATTACACAAATTAGACGCATTAACGCGTATTTTAGAAGTTGAAGAGTTTGATGGCATCATCATGTTTGTGCGCACTAAAGCACTGACGGTAGAGCTAGCAGAAAAGCTAGAAGCCCGTGGATTCTCTGCATCAGCCATCAACGGTGATATGAGCCAACAAATTCGTGAGCGTACTATTGCTCAGCTTAAAAAAGGCAATATAGATAT
This sequence comes from Cycloclasticus sp., assembly GCA_016764415.1. GTDB lineage: Bacteria > Pseudomonadota > Gammaproteobacteria > Methylococcales > Cycloclasticaceae > Cycloclasticus. The sequence continues at coordinate 3,337 of JAESRY010000091.1, forward strand.
TCTTGTAGCAACCGATGTTGCCGCTCGTGGTATTGACGTTAAGAGAATCAGCCACGTTATAAATTACGACATTCCTTACGACACCGAAGCTTACGTTCACCGTATTGGACGAACAGGGCGTGCTGGCAGAACAGGTAAGGCTATTTTATTTGTAGCGCCACGCGAACGCCGTTTATTAAGAGCCATTGAGCACGCGACTAAGCAGCCGATAAAACCAATGGAACTACCCACTCAACGGGAAGTTAATGAAATTCGATCTAATCAATTTAAAAAATTGATTAGCGACACACTAACGAACCAGAACTTGGATTATTTCCAACAACTTACACAATCGTATCTTGATGAATACGACACGGACCCCATTCGTCTAGCTGCTGCTTTGGCTTATTTAGCGCAAAAAGATAGACCGCTACAGGTTAAAGAATCTAAAAAATCATCGTTCCATGAAAAAAACGAGCATCGCGACGGCTTTAAAGGGAAACCAGAAAGAATTAAAACGGGCAAATCCTTCAGACCGAATAAWGATGATTTGCCGAAAAGCAAACGTGGCAACCCTAAAGTACCCAAGGATAATTACCGCATTGAAGTGGGAAGAAACCACAACGTTACGCCGGGCGACATTGTTGGGGCTATTGCCAATGAAGCAGATGTTGAACCAAGGAACATCGGCCATATTGAGGTGAGAGACGATCACAGTTATATAGAATTACCTGTCGGCATGCCTAAAGTGGTTTTCAACAGTTTAAAGAAAATTCGCGTACGCAACCAACCGCTTAATATTGAAATATCAGATCACGTACCTAAGCCTGCGGCTACATCTGCTAAACCTGAAAAAGGGAAGAAAAAGACTTATACCAAAAAACCAAAAAAGAAGAAAAACAGACCTGCTAATTAAGCCCCATGGACAACCGAATCACTGAACTTGAAATCAAGGTTGCGTATCAGGAAGATACGATACAGCAGCTAGATCACGTCATATGCGATCAACAAGAGCAGCTTGATTACCTTAAACGGAAAATATCTGAGCTTATAGATAATTCCAAATCAGAAGATGACGGCAACGAAAGCTTATTATCAGCCATAGACGAGGTACCGCCTCATTACTAATCACTTCAATTTATCAGCGTAAACGTGAGTATTGACCATGAGCATTAATTGGTACCCAGGGCATATGCATAAAGCCCAAAAGGAAATTAAGAAGCGATTACCCGACGTCGATATGTTCATCGAAGTACTCGATGCGAGAATTCCTTACAGCAGCCAAAACCCAATGCTTGCTGATATTAGGCACAACAAACCCTGCATTAAAATTTTAAATAAAGCCGACCTTGCTGACAGCAAAAAAACTGCGCAATGGCAGGCGTATTTAGAACAAAAAAACAATACAAAAACACTCGCCTTAAATTTACACGATACAGACAAGAGTCAGCAAATATTTTCATTGTGTCAAAAGTTCATCCCCAATAAAGGCACTAAAATTAGCCCTATCACCTGCCTAATTACCGGCATTCCAAATGTGGGGAAATCAACACTCATTAATATTTTAGCCAGTAGGACTATCGCAAAAACGGGCAATGAACCCGCCGTAACGCAAACCCAGCAGCGTATTGATTTAGGTAATAATATTATCTTATTCGACACCCCAGGTTTGTTATGGCCAAAGGTAGAAAATGAGGACAGTGGTTACCGCTTAGCCGTAACAGGCGCCATTAAAGATACCGCTTTTGATTACATTGATATAGCCTACTACGCGGCTGATTTCATGCTTATTAACTACCTAGACACGTTAGTAGAACGGTATGACTTAGAGGAAACACCGAGAGATGCTACAGCCCTTCTCGAGGCTATTGGTAGAAAGCGGGGCGCGCTTGTAAGCGGTGGGCGAATTAATCTTAACCGGACCTCTGCCATTTTTATTCAAGACATCCGCAGTGGAACACTCGGTGAAATTACCTTTGAAACTCCGTTAGTTATTGAAGCAGAAGTAGCATTAACTGAAAAAAGAATCGCGGATAAATTAGCCGCTAAAGTTAACCGCAAGAAAAACTGGAAAAACAAGCGCTAGCCGTTAAGCGCGCGTCTATTTCTTTTTCCAGAAAAACAAACCGCTACCTTTTCCTTTACCCGATTTTGGGTTTGTAAAATCTTTTACATGCCTATCAACAAGATCCTTAATACTCAAAAATTCGCCCACTGAGCCTACTCTTGCCAACTGTTTACGGAGCTTATCAGAAATGTCTACTTTCCTCGTACGCCCACTGGTCATCTCCATTGATTCAATAAACGCTTTAGGGTGTTGCTTAACTTGGTCATCAAATTCAAACGTGTAAGTTTCTAAAACCTCTGCAACTAGAACTTTTTCAAAGTCACCCGTTGTTCTTGGTGAACTCGCGCCAGTTGCAGGTGCCAAACGAGCATTTTTAATTTGCGCCGAATACCGTTCCATATCTTCTCTAGAAATCAAAGGCGGTAACAATCGCATCAGTTGAAGCAACTTTTCCTTACCCTTAACACTGGACTCTCTAGGTTTATCATTAACCACTCCACTACTTCTACTAACGCTACTGGGAACAACTTTTGCTTTTAAATCCTTAGTATTTGCATTACGAGCAGCTTTCTTTTCATCAAGGGTGTCTTCAGCAACAATGCTTTTAACCTTATCTGTAGCACCCGCAGACGAATCTACAATAACGTAACCAGAATGTTCTACAACTTTAGATATGACTTTATTTGTCACAGAAACAACTTCAGCCAAACCGAGCTTTTCATAACCCGGTTTTTCAATGATACTCATCAACTTTGCCTTGGCTTCCATGTAACTTTTTTGATCGAAATCAAGCGTCTTAACCGCCGCATCAAGGATGTTGGTTATAACCGCCTTTTTTTCTTCATGGAATTGAATATTGCTGGAACTCATAACATCTCGTTTTATTATTCTTTAAAAGAGTATGGTTGAAAAATACAATGTTGCAATCTATAGTTTTTCATTTCTCCTAAATAACAAAAGCACTTACGCATTCCCTTTCACAAAATCTAGAGATTAACCGCTTAAATAAATAAGTCTAAGACCTATATTTCAAAGCCATTAAATATATAAAAATCCCTAGTGCTAACAAATAAAATAGCCATGTACTTCTCGCTAAAAAAGACTGGTCTTTCTCTTTTGCTCCATCTGTTACAGTAAACTCAAAGAACCCCGCAATCTGATGAACGTTTTCAGCCACTTCATGTTGATGGGCTAGCTCTTGAATATTCACATATAGCCTGTAACTCCCTTGTTCAATTTTTTTCATTGGAAGTTGCATTGTTCCAGCTGGGTATATCCTCTCATCAACCAGCATATAGTCAGCGTACAACTGATCATCTTTTTGCTTTTTTAGAATCAAATCAACTGGCAACTTACGTAAAGCCTCATCCACAAAATCCAGTACGATAATAGTCTCAGATAGTGAGTTGACTACCCGGCAAAGCTCTTTCGTTCTAGAAAAGCTAGGTTGATAAGCCGTAAAGTGAATGCTGTATCCTTGAGACCGAAAAACACATCGGTCATTTTCAATAGTGGCCCCACCATGAGCCAATACATTAGTCGTAAATAAAAATACCGCGAAGATACACAAAGTATCTACGCAGTATTTTTGTACAGCTTTAGACAACATGGCTAATCTACAAATGTAGGCAATATCTGTCCGTAAATTTCGCTAATGAACCTTTTACCATTTGAATCATAAAAGAATAATAGAGCGCCATAGCTACTATCTGGATCATTCAGCAAACTACTTAATCGCTCAACTTCCCATGCCGCATCTGTGGCATCAATATGCAAACGCCTTGTTTCACCCGGCATGATGGGACGAAGGTCGTCCACCACTAGGGTAGAGTCTGCTACAAGCTCATCAGGGTAGTCTTCATCCAATGCGGCCACCGCTGCTGGAACATGGTGGTTAATGAAGCGTAAATTAGCAGACGTAAACTCACCTAGCTGAATAGGTAAATTGTGATTATTAGTTATTTCTGCATCGATAATGACAGAACGGCCAGGCAAATAATATTCAGCCTTTTTGTTTTTCACATATACCTTGCCTTCATCGGGGTTTAGCACTGCATCCACTTCGGCTTTACCCCCTTGCAAAGGAATTGTGTACCGATACTCTTCCTTTGTGACACCGTTTGCGTAGATTAATAGTCCGATAATACCAATGATCATGGTTGCTGCCAGTTTTTTATCCGTCAACGTAATTAATGTTGACCACTGCCCATCTTTAACCAATAAATAGCGTTGTATTAATAACGGGCGTCGTATCCACCAAAGCAACCATAGTACTGCAATAGCAGCCCATATCGCATGCCACTTATACACGTTAGCCGTTGCATAGGTGCCTAAGTTTTCTATTGTTTGGCCCGTTCTAGTCTCTACACCGTAGACAAAGTCGTCCGCGTTGCCTTCAATATTAACCCAAATTCCAGGGCCAACTAAGCCACCAGCTGACTCAACATTAAACATAGGGTGAACGTGGTGTCGTCCAGGTAAGCGAGCTTTTAAGATCACTTCAAAGTCATAAGATTTGCCCGTTTCAACTCCTGTGGATTGAATCATTGGCACTTCATTTAGGTAACTAAATTTTCTTATAAAAACCGGCCCCGGTGTTCCAACTGACAAAAAAACCGTATCTGGCTTACTAATAACCTGCGGCCAACGAGAGAAAAAATGCACACGACCTTTCATGGTCATTTCTTCGTTAACTTTAAGTGTTCCTTCATTTTTAACAGACCACTCTACGTCATACCAATGGAGCGTCTTCATCCTTAAAAAAGGTTCTTGATTACGTTCACCATGCGCATAGAGTACAGTTGATATCGTTAGTAAAACGAAACTTAGCACCAGTTTTTTAATCACATTTGCATTCAACATGTCGTTATTTCTCCCCATCCACGTCATCCATGCCGACATATTTTTTGAGCACATTGGGCACACTGCCCAAGTTGGTTAACCACGCACCAATCTTCCACCAAACGAAAAATAAAATCATGCAGACAAAGCCAGAGAAGAACGTGGATACCAACGTCGACTCGCCACCAAAGGTTCTCAGCGTGCCTCGTTCAATCATTCTTAAGTATTCTGGTGTAGCCGTACGGGTAAATGAATAGCCAATTAAATCAGCAACACTAACCACTTGGTCCATGTGAATAACGGGCACATGATAAGGTGCAAGAATCGGCCAGTTAGCAGGTGCAAAAGCAAACGCCACTGCACTACCACCAAATATTGCAGTTACAAATAAGTTTCTAGACAGTAAGTAAACCATATCCATCAACATCAACCCTGGAATGACGATAGATGGCCAGACCAAACTCATCGGAAAATATGTCCAAAGATGGAAACTAAAATAGCGGCTAGCCCATTCGCCCACCATCAAACATAAGGCACACAAGGTACCCGAAATGGGTAAGCCAAATTTCTCCATAAAGGGATAAGACAACGCTGCAGGAATAACAACCAGCAACATCGGGGTTAATGTTACCCAATTCATCCTATCTTTCCAATCCACCCAAAAATCCCAATCACCAACCGTTAACATGATGTGGATATGAAACGCCGCTGTAATGGCAAAAAATAAAATCCCAACGACAATAAAGTCAAGTCCTCTGGAAATTCTAGCCGCATCAGAATTAGGTGTTGATATTGCTTTAAGCAACATTGTTTCTGTCGTATTCAAACTCATAACTAATAAACCTCTATGTATAAAAAAAGCCTCAACTCAAAATAAGTTAAGGCTATATTTACTGGACAATATTAAGACAATAACTCGCCTTTTTCATTCACCACTTTTGGCATTAACTCAATGATGTATTTAATGACCTGAACCAACACACCACCTAAAGCGATGATTGACC
>JAESRY010000092.1 GCA_016764415.1 Cycloclasticus sp.
TCATAAGTTTGACGAAATTTGTGAATCCAATTCCAGACCAGACACAAAAAGGTCCTTTAGTAGATGCAGTTTTATTTTCCGGTCTTTTGGTCATCTGAAGTATTGCAAATTTGGAATCTTCCCACAGCTGGTCGGCGATCATAGCGAAACCCCCTGTGCTTGAGTTTGCTCAATCACTCCATCACTAACAATCAATCCGTCCAACATTTTTACCTGACGGTGCGCGTAGTCAACATAGCGAGGGTCATGAGTCACCAGGCAGATTGTCGTACCCTGCTGATTTAATTTATCCAACAGCTCCATGATATTGCCGCCTTGCTTGGAATCCAGATTACCGGTTGGCTCGTCAGCGAGAATGATTTTTGGCTTGATGACCAATGCTCTTGCTACCGCTACTCTCTGCTGCTGACCTCCTGAAAGTTGATTCGGTTTATGATCCATTCTATCTGCTAGGCCTACATCGGTTAAAACTTCTTCAGCCCTTGCTGTGCGTTCCTTTTTAGAGGCTCCTGCATAAATCATTGGAAGCGCAACGTTATCGAGTGCTGTAGTCCGCGGAAGCAAGTTGAATGTTTGGAATACAAAACCAATTTCTTTGTTTCGAATTTCAGCTAGTTGGTTAGGTAGTGCATTTGAGTGTTCGTCGATATAAGCCGCCACTTCTGCAAGTGTACGGACTGTCATTGTGGTACATCATCCGAATCAAAGCTACCTAGCGGTTCATCTGAGGGTTCGGTGATGATGCAGTCCAAAGCTTCAATAATGGTTTTTTGTTGCGCCAGATGATCAAAGTGAGAATGGTTGTCATACGTGTTTTGGTTATAGAAATCGTTTGTATAGTTCATGGTAGTTTGTCCTTGAGTTTGAAATAGAGAATGGAAATTACAGAAATTAAGGTTATGGATTGAATTGGCCATATGTATGTGAAGAGCCCTATTGCTCCAGATAAGAAAACAAATAGAGACTTAAACGTAAGACCAGCCAAGACTAGAAAAAAGATAATCATTAAGAGCATGCGTCTCCTGAGTGCCTTGTAGTTAAAGGGATAGTTAGATGTTTTGGTTCTTAAATTGGTGATTTAGTGTTGGTTCGCTAAAAGGTCGGTCGACCTGTATGAGAAATTCTGCTGTTTTGTTGGAAGTCTTTAAGGTAAAGGGCTGCAGAGGCTTATACCTTAGTGGACCCTAAGACTTAAAGTACCTGTGTACAGCTTGAACGTGGAGCGATAGAAGGCCGTAAGAAGCCGTTCGGTGGGCGGGAGTGTTGTTACGGTGAACGTATGGCTGATTGAACCAGTCGAGGTTAAGCTAACTTTTGCAGCTTCTTAATGAGAGCCTTAAATGACTTCGCATCAATGCATTGGTGATAACGTTTAAGTTCGCCGACTGGCTTCACGAACCCTTCATTGCGAAGGGCTGCCATAAGAWATGCGGGCGTGTTGACTGATTTACCTTTGAAAAGAGGTTGAATTGCAATAGAGGTAAGACGAGAGGGATCAGGTTGAGAAAACAGAATTCGCTCAATGTCACCCAGAGGCAGATAATGATCGCAAAAATAACCGCCGCCCGTATTAGCCTTGATACGTATACAAAGCTCCTTTTTAGCACTCAAACTGAGTTGATAGCTTATCTCTCCATTGCCGGATAAGGCCTTACAAGATGATAACTTTAAAACGTTGAATCGACTAAGGCTGGCGGGGGTTGGTTCGCTAGTTGTTGCTGCTGGATTGGCTTGTGGTTTGTTCATGGGTATCTCCGTAGGTTGTGTTGATGAAAGGTCAGAATTAGTCTTATGATTTGAATACGACAGGCACGACAAAGCAGCCTTGAATGGCTTAATGAGTCGCTTGAGGTGTCGGGAGAACTACTAGATGTTCAGTGTGTAGGTATTCATATAAGGTACTAATTATCCCGCAAATGTATTAGCAAACTTGTTGTTTCCCGTATAAAATAATTTACTATTGAGGTCGTTTAATCAATGTATAACGATACAAGGGTCATCGTTAGTTCAATTTTACGTTACCAATGGATGGATAAATAATGGTGTATTTACCACAAAATTCAAAACTATTTTCTGTTGTAAGACTGCTTGCAGCATCGTGTGTAATAGGGGTCATTTCGGGTTGCCAGATGCTGGGGCCAGATTTTATGCGTCCTGATGCGCCTATTTCTGAGCAATGGTCCGAGGCTATTGATAATAAAACTACTGCCGAAAACGTTGATTATGAGCAGTGGTGGAGGATTTTTAATGACGATGTATTAAATTCATTAATAGATACTGCACGGAAGCAAAACCTTCCTTTGCAAATTGCTGGTATTAGAATAATTGAAGCAAGAGCTCGGCTTGGTATTGCCGTTGGGAATTCTTATCCTCAACAGCAACAGGTAAGGGCAGGAATTTCCCACGTTGGCCTTAGTGATAATCAGCCAAACATTTCTTCTGGTGCAGACACTTCATATATTGATTCAAATTTTGGTGTTGATATTGGTTGGGAAATGGATCTTTGGGGGCGTTTCCAGCGTGGTATTGAAGCTGCAGAAGCTGATATGCAGGTTTCGATGGCTAATTATGACGATGTTATGGTAAGTCTGACGGCTAGTGTTGCTTCTGCTTATACTCAGATCCGTACATTCGAACAGCGTTTATTGATAGCTAAGTCGAATGTTGAAATTCAACAAGATAGTTTAAAAATAGCTAAAATTCGTTTTCAAAATGGGGTTACAACAGAACTGGATGTTCATCAGGCGCATGCGCTACTGTTAAATACTCAAGCATCTATTCCAGCACTAGAAATAGGGTTGAAACAATCAAAACATGCATTAAGTACCTTGCTTGGTATGCTACCAGGAAGTCTAGAAAAAGCATTGGGGGGGAAAGGAAGTATTCCTAATGCTCAGGCTGACGTTGCAATAGGTATCCCCGCTGAATTATTGAGGCGGCGACCAGATATAAGGCGTGCAGAACTTCAGACCGCAGCACAAAGTGCAAGAATTGGTATAGCCGAGGCCGAGTTGTACCCGCACTTCAGTTTGATAGGATCCATAGGGTTGAGGAGTAGCGATACTTTTGACAGTAATTTAGGAGACCTCTTTCACACCGATAGTCTTGAAACATTTGTCGGCCCTAGCCTATCGTGGAATATTCTCAACTATGGGCGTATAAAAAATAATGTACGTGTTCAAGATGCGCGTTTACAGCAATTAATAGTTGCTTATCAGAACACAGTGCTGGAAGCATCAAGAGAAGTTGAAGATGCTCTTGTCGGCTTTATTCGAGCTCAGGAGCAGGTCATTTACCTTGGCGAAAGTGTTGATGTGGCTAAAAAATCAGTCGACTTGGCGCTCGTGCAATATAGAGATGGTGCAGCTGATTATCAGCGAGTATTAGACACGCAAAAAGTATTAGTTGGGCAGCAAGATGTGTTCACTACCCGACGTGGCGATGTTGCTGTCAGCCTTATTACTCTTTATAAAGCTTTGGGTGGTGGATGGCAGACCGGGCATAAAAAGAACTTTGTTGCCGAATCAAATCAAAAGGAAATGAGTAATCGTACCGATTGGGGAGAGCTAATAGCCGATGACTTAGCTGATCCTGATGTCGAACTACAAAACGGTGAAAAGCATACAACTGACTGGTAACTGACAGTAACATATGACATGTTATAGCGATTATGCAATGCTTTTAGTCTCAATAACTACCAAACAGTAGTCGATTTACAAGGTAAAGTAGCCACTATTCACTTTATAGAAAATCAAAGGCGTATTTGAAAAATGCATGATCACCCATTATTAATTTTTACTGCTTTACTTGTTTTCAGCTTTGGCTTGTTCTCTAAATTATCTGAACGATCCGTTGTAACGGGCCCTATGGTTTTCATGACGATAGGTGTATTAGTAAGCCCAATGGTGCTCGGTTTATTTGATTTACATATCAAAGCAGGTTCAGTTAAATTATTAGCCGAGGTCACGTTAGTAATTATTTTATTTGTTGACGCTACCCAAATTAAGCTCAATGAAATAATACAGTCCAAAAAAAGAATAGCCGCCAGACTCTTAGGCATAGGATTACCGCTAACAATGTTGCTAGGTATGCTATTAGCAATACCCCTTTTCGAGTCACTTAGCCTATGGAGCATTGCGTTAATGGCGCTCATTTTATCGCCTACTGATGCAGCTCTTGGCCAGGCAGTTATAAAAAGTCCGCAAGTGCCCGAGAATATACGACGGGCAATTAGCATCGAAAGCGGGTTAAATGATGGCATCGCATTACCGCCAATATTTTTATGTATTGCCGTCTTAGCTGTTGCTCAAGGCTTAAGCGAACATCTCGATGGTGGCTGGGGAGTTTTTATGTTTAAGCAGTTAACTATTGGCGTTTTAATTGGGGCAATGGTTGGTTGGTTAGGCGGTAAGTTAATCGAGTTTTTCTCCCAGATTAATTGGATGGACCCTCTATTTCACAGACTTTCCGTGGCTTCGCTGGCAATTTTAGCTTTCGTCTTTGCTGAGTTTTTACATGGCAATGGTTTTATAGCCGCCTTTTGTGGAGGCTTGTTTCTGGGGGTTAAGTCTGAACATATTCGTGAAACAATGCAGGAGTTTGGAGAGGCTGAAGGTTTGCAATTATCTCTATTTGTGTTTTTAATTTTCGGTATGACGGCAATCCCAGTTGCTTCTGAAATATGGAATTTAAACCATTTAATTTATGCGATTTTAAGTTTGACGGTCATTAGGATGCTACCTGTGTTCATCTCGTTGACGGGAACTGGATTTGATTTGAAAACTAAATTATTTATAGGCTGGTTTGGGCCGCGAGGTATTGCTTCTGTATTGTATTTACTGATTGTGATAGATGAGTTAGGTGTCTCAGGAAATGAAACGGTTCTGGCTGTCATCGTGCTTACGATAATGTTGAGYATTATTCTCCAYGGAWTAACAGCATTGCCTTTCACAAAGATGCTTGCCAAGAAAGAAACYAAAGGGTAATCGGGATGCYTAATAAAGAGCAAATGAAACAAGGTAACTTTATCTACATGCTCRTTGGCTTATTGGTYCTCCTCATTTTTGCACCTTCKATTACATCGATCTTCCCCGAAGCTGRCGGSTGGAGTGCRCGGCTCTCATTTATGCTGATCATGCTCATCGGTGTTTGGAGCTTAAACAACGAGAGAAAACTGTTTGCTTTCGGCATAGCCTTAACTGCCTTGATGGTTATTTTGACGACGTTAAGCCTTTTTATTGACGCCTTCTATTTACATCTGTTAAACCGTGGTTTATTGCTAATATTTTGTATGTTGTCTGTTGCAATGGCTTCTCAGCAGATTCTTTTTAATGGTCGAGTATCTTTTAATAAGCTAGTAGGCTCAATTTGCGTATATCTTTTACTGGGTGTTATTTGGGCTTTATTTTATTCATTTATTGACTTACTAACAGCCAATGCTTTCGAAGGTTTACCTGTGAGCTCAGATCATCAAGCAATGTGGGGTTATATTTATTTTAGTTTTGTAACGTTAACAACTCTCGGTTATGGCGACATAAGCCCCGCAAATGAGATGGCACGTTCGTTTGTTTATATGGAGGCGATTTTTGGTCAATTTTATATTGCAATACTGGTTGCTAGTATTGTTGGTTCGCTTATATCTAAAGAGGGTAAATAAAAGTACCAATTACATTAGCGGTAATTTATTATCCTAATTCAATAGAAAAGTAACGGCCTGTAGAATTTTAATTAGGCCCAATTAAGGTGAATGGAGAGTTTTATATGTTAGATGGTATCGCGCTGGGAATTTTATGCTTTAGTGTTGTTGTTGTGTTTTACGGCATTATCGTTATTCACGATATACCTTACGAGATAGCGAAACATCGTAACCACCCGCATAGTGACGCCATCCATGTTGCTGGTTGGATTAGCTTGTTAACGCTACACATTCTTTGGCCTTTTCTTTGGATTTGGTCAACACTCTATCGCGAAGATAGAGGATGGGGGTTTTCAAGTGAAATACACGTCAAAAATCAGATCACAGAGTTAGAACAGCAAGTATCTGAACTATCAACTCGTCTAGCTACTTTTGAACAATCAATCACTCCAGCCGACCGTCAATCACCACCGGAAATTAAAACGCCTACAGAAGGTCCTTCGGGCATAGTAAGTGAATCTGAATCTCCTAACTCAAACCCGGAGAATAAATAATGGATTTACTACTTATTTTAACCTACACCGCAATTTGTATAACTATTTTCAAGGTTTTTAAGCTACCGCTAAATAAATGGACAGTGCCAACGGCTGTACTTGGTGGGGTTATTCTTATTGGGACGCTGATTTTTACAATGAACTACAATCACCCTTATTCTGAAATCAGTAGGGAATATTTTGTTACTACACCGATAGTTCCAGCTGTAACAGGTACTGTCGTCGAAGTACCTGTCGAAGGTAATACTCAAGTAAGTAAAGGGGACATCTTGTTCCGGTTAGACCCTACTCCTTTTAAGGCTAAGTTGGTACAGAAAGAGGCGGTATTAGCAGATGTCTTGCAATCTTCAGTTCCACAGTTAAAAGCTAGCTTGGATGCCGCTAATGCGTCTGTGCAGAAGGTTATTGCGGAGCGTGATCGTGCACAACTAGAGGTTAATCGAAATAAACGACTTGTTGCTCTAAAAGCAGGCACACAACGTCAACTAGATCGATGGGAAAAAGAGCTGATTAAGTGGCAGGCAGCACTAAAAGAAGCTCAGGCTAAGCAGACACAGGCAAAAGTGGCTATTGATTCAGAAATTGGCGGGGAAAATACGTTAGTTGTAATGGCTCGTGCGGAATTAGCACAAGCTCAATATAATTTAGATCAAACAGTCGTGCGAGCCCCTACAGACGGCTATGTTATTCAAAATACTTTGCGTCCAGGGATGAGGGCAGCCTCCTTGCCTCTAAGACCTGTGATGATTTTTGTGCATAATGAATCACATTATTTCGTTGCTTGGTTCAGGCAAAATAGCCTATTAAGACTAGAGGTGGGGAATGAAGCAGAGGTTGCTTTTGACGGTATACCAGGGGWAGTTTTTTCCGGCCACGTTAAACAAGTATGGCCAGTAATGCAGGAAGGCCAAGTCCAGGCATCTGGTGACCTCTTCAATTATACTCGATCACCAAGACCAGGCCGTATCCCCGTCCTAATTGAGATAACTGATCCAGACTATCAAAAATATATTGGTGTGGTTCCGGGTGGGGCTTATGCTCAGGCCGCTATCTATTCCCAGCATGTTCACCACGTAGCCATCATGCGAAAAATATTACTTCGGATGTCAGCATGGCTGAATTACCTTTTTCCTTTCCATTAGATACCACTCTCGCACTTGCTAGGCAGGGGATGTCGTCATAATTATTAAATTTGTCACAGTGCTAGGTCTAGTGGCAGTTGGTCTGCTGTTGGTTGCAGCCGGCATATGGGGTAGCTTGGCCATCTTCTTTTCAGGACCGAACTCTGAGGCAGTTCGATATGCACTGACTGGCTTATTTGCTGCTCTATCTTTTATGGCCTTCGTTGCGCTGTTTTCAAACGGCTGGCGCTGGCGATTTTTGCTGGCTCATTTGGGTGTATTCATTGGGTTGCTGTTTTGGTTTTTTAATATCCAGCCTTCCAATGATCGTGATTGGCAGCCCGATGTAGCGGTATTGCCTTATGCCACAGTTGAAGGTGAACAAGTGACTGTCCACAATATTCGCAATTTTAGTTATCGTAGCGAGACAGACTATACGCCAGCTTATTATGACAAGCGTTTTAATCTTAGTGAGCTAATAGGTGTAGATGTCGTCGCGGTTTATTGGATGGGGCCAGCTATTGCGCATGTATTTTTGAGTTTTGAGTTTGAAGGCGGCGAACATTTAGCCGTGTCTATTGAGACACGGAAAGAAAAAGGCGAGAGCTATTCCACATTAAAAGGTTTTTTCCGACAATACGAGTTGTACTACGTGGTTGCGGACGAACGCGATGTTATTGGTCTGCGTTCTAATTACCGCAATGCTCCACCGGAGGATGTTTACGTGTACCGTGTAGCTGGAGATATCGAGAAAGGACGCACTTTATTCATGGAATATATCCGCAGAATCAACTCACTCAAATCCAAACCCGAGTTCTACAATACGTTAACGACCAACTGCACGACCGATATTTGGACAAATACGCATGTGAATCAAAGTCAGCTGGCACTTAATTGGAAAATTTTGGCGAGCGGCTATGTACCTGAGTACTTATACGAACAGCAACGCTTAGTTATGGACGGCCTAACTTTTTCAGACTTGCAAAAGCGTGCTCATATTAATAGCAGGGCGATAGCGTCGGGTATAAACGAAGACTTTTCTGTGGCGATTCGGCAAAAAAAGTAAATTATAATGCTTGGCACCTGTTCAAACCCCCAGTATTGCTAAATAGTAAAATTCAATCCGTAATTGACCATAAGCAGGAAAGCCATATGAAAATGAATAACATTTTTAAACAGTTAGGGCTCATGCGTCTAACAATAATGACTGTTTTATCGTCACTTACAATATTGTCAGTATTGTCCCTGCCTGCAAGGGCCGAATCGCCTTCAACTATAGGAAATAGTGCTCAGCGCCCCAAAATATGTCTTGTGCTATCAGGTGGTGGCGCACGTGGTGCTGCACATGTGGGTGTACTTAAGGTTTTAGAACAATACCGTATACCCATTGATTGTATTGCCGGTACCAGTATGGGTGCGTTAGTTGGCGCAGCTTATGCGTCAGGTAATTCAGTTGCAGATATGGAAACGCTGCTTGCAGGTCTCAACACCAATAAGCTTTTCGTTGATAAACCACCACGAGCAGAGAGAGATATTCGGCGTAAACAGGAGGATCGTAGCTTGTTGTTTAGCCCGGACCTCGGCTTGGGAAGTATAGGTGGAGATACGCTACCCAAAGGACTTGTCACTGGTGTGCAGCTTGAATCTGTTTTACGTGAGCTTTCTGCGCCAGGTTATCTTGACTTCGATGCTTTGCCGATTCCATTTCGAGCGGTATCGACTGACTTAGTAACAGGTAAGGCCGTAGTTTTCGACAAAGGTGAGCTGGCCAGTGCGATGCGTGCCAGTATGTCCGTGCCTATCGCTATTGCGCCCGTCGAAGTTGACGGGAAACTGTTAGTCGATGGTATGTTAGTTAATAATATGCCGGTAGATGTGGGGCGAGCT
>JAESRY010000022.1 GCA_016764415.1 Cycloclasticus sp.
TGAGAATTTGTAAATAAATATATTTAAAATATAGTGACTTTCTACTCAGTATGAAAGGTTAGAATGTGAAGGAAAATGAGTTCTTAATAAGAATTGGAAAACTTGAGAATGATTTCCAGCGATTGAATGATATAAACGAAATTCGTAACTTAAAAGCTGAACAAGTGTTAGCTTTTGAGGATGCTGAGAATTCAGTTTCTCGCTCCATTGCAACGGTAACTGAGGATACTGTAATGGACTATGGCCCTGATTTTGGCGTGCATGAGGGGATTGATGTCTTTCGGCAATTTGCTGAAATGCCGCCGTTCAAATGGGCAATACATTTCATGGTTCCCAGTAAGATTAAGGTGCATGGTGATGGTCAAACGGCAGAGGCTATATGGTATTTATGGGAGTTGGCGACAAAAATAAGCCCTATAGATGGAAAGGAAAAAGCTGTTTTATTGGCCGGGGTATATTATGACTCTTACCGTAAATTAGCCAGTGGTGAATGGAAAATTAGCAAGATGAAGTTCGATTCCAAACTTTTATGTAGCTACAAAAAAGGTTGGAAAAAAGAAAAAATTATTAATTTATCCACTGATAAGTGGGCGATAGGGCTATGAGGAGGTTAGTTAACCGTGTTAATGAAATTCATAAAAATAAGAAATAAGGTTGTCATATTACTTGTAATATTGGGTGTAATCCAATTTTCAGGCATTGCGATTGCCACTGATGGGAAAGGAGATGAGGGCCATAAAAAAGGTTCAGTTGGGTTGACCCATATAAAATCAAATCAACTGGCCAATGCTCAACACTCAATCCTTCAACCTAGAGATAATTTATTTGCAATTACACGGCTAGATGATGGGGCGTACCTGCTGGCTGGAAATAATGGTTTGCTTTTAAAGGTAACGGGTAAGAAAGGTTATAAAAAACTCAATTTAAACACTAATAGTGACCTTTTGAGTGTGCATGCCACTCAGTCAGGAAAAGTACTGCTTGGTGCTGATAAAGGAGGATTATTTACCTCTAATGGTGCGCTTAATAAGTGGTCAAAGACCTCGATAGATACCACCGAATCAATATTTAACTTTATTGAATTAGCAACGGGAGAGATCATTCTTTCAGGAAGTTATGGGTTGTTAATGTCGAGTAAGCCACCGTATTCAACATGGGAACCGGTGATATTACCGTGGGCTGACTATTTAAAAGAAGCTTGGCAAGAATTTGGCGAGGCTGACCCCCATTTATATTCTGGCTGCCATAATCAACGCGGGGATATACTCGTTGTTGGTGAATTTGGATTGGTTCTTAGACGTGACGTTGCTGGTCAGTGGAGCAAGATACACGGAGGCTCTATTGAACCGGCCATTTATGGTTGTGATATCTCAGGGAATGGAGAAGACATTACCTTGGTGGGTCAAAAAGGGTTTGTTTATGAATCCAGTAATAGCGGGCTGTCGTGGCTTAAATCTGATATTGCGCAAGGAGACGATTTATATAAAGTTCATAAAACAAAGGATCTCTCAATAATTATTGGTGATAAAAAAAATATCTATATATCATCAAAGCCATCAGCCTGGATGTGTCGGCGGTTTATTGGAGACAGGCCCCTAGGTTGGCTTGTTGATATGGTCATAAGTGAAAATGAAACCGCTATCATAGGCAGTAATGGTAGCTTTAACGTAACAACGTATGCATCCCTTTTGGATGCCGTATATCAATTAGATAGGTCAAAGGAGTTTGTTAGCTGTGAATAATTGGGCTGAAAAAGTACTATCACTACGCATTATATTTTTAGTAATTGTGGGTATTGTTACGCTTATTGCGGGCTCTTATGCATTAAATATTTCATTTAAAACGGTTTATGAAGAAATTTTACCGCAACACGACCCATACATTGACACACACCTTGCCTATGAAGGCCAGTATGGTGGGCCGTTAACGATAAAGCTCATTCTCGAATCTCAGCATGGGTCAATTTATCAAGCGGAAACAATAAAAAAAATTAAAGCAATCACTGAAGCGCTTGATGCGACGCCTCATGTTAACCATGACCAGGTTTTTTCAATAGCCTCTCGAAAAGTAAGGCGGCTAAAAATTGATGAGTATGGCGCGAGTAGCATCCCTCTTTTACCAGGTGATGAGGCTTTGCCACAGACGAAACAACAGCTTGAAGACTTTTCTGAACTGGTCGATAGTACCCCGGGTGTTCTTGGTACCTATGTTTCATTTGATAAATCATCTGCCTACTTTCAAGCGAGTCTAGTCCCAGGTGAAATAGATTATTTAAAAGTATTTAATTACCTAAATGCGTTATCGGATCAATACAGTAATGATAGCGTAACGTTGCATATGTTTGGTCAGCCTGTGTTAACAGGGTGGGTCTATACATACAACGCAGAAGTAATACAAATTCTCAGTGCATCCTTCATTTTAATGTTGGTGCTGCTGCAGTACTTTTCTAAGAATATCAGAATGGTTTTGCTAGCAGGTATTACCTCCCTTATCAGTGCCGTATGGGGTTTGGGATTCGTGGGTGTATTGGGCTGGTCAATGGATCCACTAATACTCGTTATTCCCATGCTAGTGATGGCCCGGACTTTGAGCCATTCCGTGCAAATGGGTATGCGTTATTTAGAAATAGCACATGAGGTGCCAACAACAACTGAGGCCTGTGTTTTATTATTAAAGAAACAATTCAAACCCGGCGTATTAGGCATTGTTACGGATGCTGCTGGGATTTTTCTGATAGCGGTAGCAGATATCCCCATGATGCAGAAACTGGCTGTTTTTGCTGGAATTTGGTCGCTCAGTGTTATCGTGACAGTGCTGATCATGATGCCTTTGATGATTAGTTTTTTAAAGCCGGTAGCGAAACAAATTCTATCGGTAGAAGACCATAATTATGGCCTTACAAAGAAGATATTAAGCGGTATCTTTTATCTTTCAGATCATAAAGTAAGCAGAGTGATTGTATGGTTTGTTTTTATTGTATTAACCACAACGTCGCTTTGGATTTCGAAGGACCTTCAAATAGGTGAAATTGAACCTGGGACCAGCTTATTATGGCCGGACTCAAGTTATAACCAAGCCGTTACGTTACATACAAATAAATTTATTGGACCGGATGAACTATTAGTTGTTGTTGAAGCAAGGCCAGAAGCTAGCAGCGATGGTAAACGAGCTGACTACATAGATGTACGTGATTTAAGCATTATAAAGAAAATACAAAAATTTCAATATATGATGCAAAACACGCCGGACATTAAGGGGAGCCTATCATTTGTCGATTTATTGCCCAGCGTTAAACGTAGTTTATCAGGCAATCACCCTAAATTTGAAGTGCTGCCACTTGACGGAAGAGAAGCCGGTCAGTTAACCAGTTTATTGCAAGCAAACGCAGCACCGGGTGATTTTGATTACTTATTTGATAAAGAATATAAAAATGCAAGTGTTCGCTTTTTTGTTCCAGACCATAAAGCCGAAACTGTTAATAGGGTGATTGATAAGGCAAAAAAAGTAATCTCTGAGTTGGAGGCCAGTGATAATAGTCCCGGTAAGATACGCATGGCTGCAGGCAGTATTGGAATAGCATCCGCAACAAACAATGAGGTTTCAAACGCTCAGTCATTGAACTTTTTATTAACGACACTCGTTATTATTATTGCAATCTGGCTTGGTTATCGATCCTTCTCTGCGGTATTGATTTTAATTACACCACTATTATTCACCGACGTGATCGTTGCTGCCATTATGGTTAAACTTGGCATTAGTATAAATGTAAACACACTGCCCATTTTATCTGTTGGTATGGGAATAGGTATCGATTATGGTATTTATTTACTCAGTCGAACCATAGAAGAAGCGAAAAGAGGTGTGCATAAAAGCACGAATGAAGCAGTTCATTATGCAATTTTAACGAGTGGACGCGCTATTTTTATTACCGCTATCACGATGGTTTTTGCCGTTGGCATTTGGTACTTCATGTCTAACTTACGCTTCCAGGCTGATATGGGGCTATTGCTAGCACTGATAATGATTATCAATTGCTTAGGCGCACTTATTCTGATTCCTTTAGCTATACATACGTTTAAACCTAATTTGCTAAAGGCGAGTAACTAACGCTTAATAAATCTGAAAATCAAGGAAAAGAAATGAATAAACAATCGATGACTGATGCAATAGTTTCAGCTAAAGTAAGTAAAAACCTCACTTGGGAAATGATTGCTGATGAGTTAAAAGTATCACCAGTATGGCTGTCTTCAGCTTGTCTAGGGATGAATAGCACATCAATTGAACAAGCAAAACAGATTATAAATTACTTAGAATTGAACCAAGAWGTGGCTGATGCATTAACTACATTCCCAACAAAAMAATGGRATCAATTGGTACCCACMGATCCATTTGTCTAYCGYTTGTATGAAATTGTAGGTGTTTATGGAGAAGTATTAAAGGAAGTTGTTCARGAAAAGTTTGGGGATGGGATTATGAGYGCCATTGATTTTACAATGGATGTTGACAAAGAAGAGAAYGAGAAAGGCGATAGAGTTGTTCTTACTTTAAATGGTAAATTCTTACCCTACAAATCCTGGTAATAGACAATAGAAACACGTTCTGCTCCTAAGCAAGGGTGCCGCACTTATGTGTATATCGCCCCTAATGATGATTGATGCGTWTRTGTATGATGTAGATGCGAGCGTGACATATCTTTAAAAAAGWTATGTTTATGGAGAAAWTCTTTAGCCCGAGAGACGTAGAAGCATAAAGTAAGAGGCGCCTTTTGTTTGAATCAATTTAGAGAGATTGGTGGCAGAGAAAAAGCATACGTTCAACATGTCTTTGTTAGAARCTGAAGAGAACTTTTGTGTGTGGATTACATTCCGCAATTTTAACGAGTGGTCGCGCTATTTTTCTTGCCGCTATCACGATGGTCTTTGCCGTTGGCATTTGGTACTCYATGCCTAACCTACGCTTCTAGGCTGATATGAGGCTATTGCGGGCATTGATAATGATTATCAATCGTTTAGGGGCACAGATTCCTTTGGCCATACATGCGTTTAAACCAAAATTGTTAATGGCCGTTAGTTCAAATGGGAATGGGAAGATAGCTTGTTAACATTATTTGTATTTCCAACCATGTATGCGCTTGAAATCCAATAAAAGAGAGGTTGTAAATGAGTAATAATAACGACTATAAGCCACCAAAAGTTTGGGAAYGGGAAGAAAAAAGTGGTGGTAAATTTGCCAATATAAATCGGCCCGTTGCGGGAGCTACACATGATAAAGAGCTGCCCTGCGGCAAGCATCCACTACAACTGTATTCAGCAGGAACACCGAACGGCATTAAGGTCACCATCTTATTGGAGGAGCTACTAGCTAAAGGTGAGCAGGATGCAGAGTACGATGCATTTTTAATCTCCATTATGGACGGTGATCAGTTCTCAAGTGGTTTTGTTGAGGTCAATCCAAATTCGAAAATACCAGCATTGCTTGACCGAAGTGTTTCACCGGCTATTCGGGTTTTTGAGTCTGGCGCAATATTGCTGTATTTGGCCGAAAAATTTAATGCCTTTTTGCCAGCAAGCCCGGCGGCACGTGCTGAATGCTATTCGTGGCTTTTTTGGCAGATGGGCAGTGCCCCTTATTTAGGTGGAGGTTTTGGCCATTTTTATGCCTATGCCCCTGAAAAGTTGGAATACCCCATTAATCGCTTCACTATGGAAGTGAAACGACAGCTTGATGTGTTGAATCGCAATCTAGCGCAGCGCTGCTACATCTGTGGAGATGATTACACCATTGCAGACATGGCTATTTATGCCTGGTATGGTAATTTGGTGCTAAACAATATTTACGAATCGGCAGAATTTCTTAATGTGAAAAGTTATACGCATGTGGTTCGTTGGGCAAAAGAGATTGTAGCGCGGCCAGCGGTGCAACGTGGGCAACGAGTTAATAGAACCGAACAGGGTCAACTTCGTGAACGCCATAGCGCGAGTGATTTTGATTAATAATCGGTTGCAACTGAAATATGGTTTAGGTAAATGTAGCAAGCCCATATTAATAATTGAGGTTTAAAAAAACGCCTGGGTTTCCTAGGTATTTTTTATAGTAATGCTAACCCTTTTGAGGTGTTACCAAACGGGGTGTGCAGGGCCGCCGAATAAGGCGCCACCATATGTTGTCATAGCATCTTCTTCGCCTAGTTTACCGATAATTTTGGCTCTTCTAAGAAATTCGTCTTTATCAAATGAGGTCAGTTTTTCGAATTCTATGGGTGTTGTGATGATGCTCATCTTTAGTTGACTCCTGTGTTTTGAACGTTTTTATTCAAGCTGGCTTTAAGCTTTCCTGTGTATAGTGACAAGTGTAACTTATTACGTAATAGGCTTAGATGATGCAAATTAATTTTACGAGGACGGGAAAAATGAAGGTATGTAAGTCGTTATTGTTCATGTTATTGCTCACGGTGCATGTAAACGGGTGGGCGGGTAGTGCATCACCAATAGGCCCTTCAGGCGGCATGTTTTCATCCGCGCCATTGGGCGCTGATGATTTTATGTCGGGTATGGCTCCGCCACCAGGCACATATCTACTTAACTATACGTTTCGTTATGAATCCAACCGTTTTAATGATGGCAGCGGTAAAGAAATTCAAGCTGGCCCTCTGGATGGTTTTGAAGCACAAGTGACTGGAAATGTTTTYCGRTTTTTATGGATGCCYGRAAAAGATATTCGTATTTTTGGTGGTCGTTGGGCGCCWGATTTTGGYGTRATAGCCGTRGAYAAACGKYTAAAAGTTGGTGGYAAATGGTATCAGGAAAGTGGCTTGGCCGATTTGCTTATAGCACCRGTCAATCTTTTTTATAAATGGGGCGATGTGCATGCTGTTTTATATGTCGATTTTCTTTTACCAAYCGGTGATTATGATAAACAYCGTGTYGTTAATATTGGTAATAATCATTGGACGGTTAAACCTGCAGCTTTATTTAGTTGGGTTAAGCCTAACTGGGAAGTGACGGGTATTTTTAACTTAGATATTAACGGTAGCAATAACGATTATATTGACCCAAGAACTGGTCTAGAAACCAAACATAAATCAGGTAAGGCTTTTCATTTTGATTACACCGCTTCATGGCGACCAACGCCGAAATGGAATGTTGGCTTGCAGGGCTATTATTGGRATGACCTTGAAGATGACGAAATAGGTGGTAAACGAGTAAAGGATACCCAAACACGGGTRTTTGCAATTGGGCCAGGTGTTCGATATCAATGGGGSTCAATCGCCTTAATAGCCAAAGCGCAGTATGAGTTTGGTGCGCGTAACCGTCCGGAAGGGGAGGTGTATTGGCTACGGTTTGTGATGCCGTTGTGAGGGCGTGTTTAAATGTGACATAAATCATTGCGGTGAACGCTATGTTGTTTAAGTGTTATAAATTTACTCCTTAACCCCTTATTTATGATAAAACTAACGCTTGTAAGGTTTATGTGAAATTTTACGAGTTTATCAAGCTTGCCCAAATAACTAGGAGAATAAGATGAGTTTTGACGTAGTAGAAAAAATGATCCCTTCAGGGGAGTTGGCCAGTAATTGTATGATTGGTGGTGACCCTAAGAACCCACCATTATTGTTATTGCACGGAGCGGGTCCTGGAGCCAGTGCCATGTCAAACTGGGCACAATGTGCGCCTATTTTAGCAAAAGACTTTTATGTGATTGCGCCGGATGCGATTGGCTTTGGCCAGTCAGAATTGCCGAAGGAAATCCCCACAAAGATTGCTCGCTGGATGGGCTACCGTGTGGAGCAAGTTAAAGGCTTAATGAATGAATTAGGCATTAAAAAAACTCATGTCATCGGCAATTCAATGGGTGGTGCGCTTGCACTGCAATGCGTGGTTGAAATGCCAGACCTTTTTGATAAATGTATGTTGATGGGGGCCATTGGTGCACCGTTTAAGAAATCTGCAACATTGGCTCGTATGATGAGTTTTTATGATGATCCACGCGTTGCGCGTTACCGCGAGTTAATTCAAAGTTTTGTATACGACCCTAGTATTTTTGAGGATTTAGAAGCGGTGATGCAAGATCGTTTTGATAAGGCGATGGATCCGAAAATGCGCCCAATTCAAGAGATTATGTTCAAGGCGATGAATGAAGATATGGATAAGTTAATTATTCCACCGCCTGTGCTGGCTGCAATGGACCACGAGTGGGCCATCATTCATGGTCGTCAAGATAAAGTTGTTCCTCTTGAAACAAGCCTGTACTTTTTAGAGCACTTAAAGCGTGCGGAATTGCACGTTTTAGACCGTTGTGGTCACTGGGCGCAAACTCAACGTTGGGATGCAATGTACCCTATTGTTATGTCTCATTTCTTGGGTAAATAAAACGTGTTTGACCAGAAAACACTAGAAGCCTCTGCGCTGGCGCTTGATAAGGCGCTGGCCAGTGGCAATACCATTCCTCAATTTTCTCTGTTATACCCAGAGATGACTATCGAGGACGGGTATGCGATACAGGCTGAATGGACTAAGTTAAGGCTTGCCCAAGGTCGTAAAATAATTGGCCGAAAAATTGGTTTAACGTCACGTGCCATGCAGCAAGCCTCTGGCATTACTGAGCCGGATTACGGCACCTTGCTCGATGATATGCTGTTTTCAGATAATTCAGAAATTCCATTCGATCGCTTTATTGCACCCTTGGTTGAAGTAGAAATCGCCTTTGTTTTAGGTAAACGTTTGGAGGGTGAAAACATCACGTTAACCGACGTACTTGCAGCAACAGATTACGTCTGCCCAGCAGTAGAAATTGTTGACTCACGGGTGATTCGGGTTGACCCTGAGACGGGTAAACGGCGCAAGGTGTTTGATACTATTGCGGATAATGCGGCCTGTGCTGGGCTTATTACCGGTGGCTTGCCGGTTAAGCCAACGGATGTTGATTTGCGTTGGATTGGTGCTATTGTGTCGCGTAATGGCTTGATTGAAGAAACCGGTGTTTCAGCCGGTGTATTAAATCACCCCGGGAATGGTATTGTTTGGCTCACCAAGCGGTTTGCGCCACATGGTATTGCGTTAGAGCCTGGGCAGGTTATATTGGGAGGATCATTTACACGTCTATTA
>JAESRY010000178.1 GCA_016764415.1 Cycloclasticus sp.
GGCTTGGTTTAAAGTTAACAAGCCGTAATAGAGCGTTTGCAAGAGGAGATGCTTTAGGCTTTCATGCTAAATGTCGAACAAATTAATATGAAGGGGGCTATCCCGCTAGAAGCTTGAAATGGAATAGTGATATATCGAAAATTTATTTATGAAGTTATGGAGAGAATGGGTGGGTGACAAAAAAATTACTGGATAAATTTACTGAGTTGCAATATAAATGAATCATATTGTGTAAATTAGATAAAGATTTTTATGAAAGCGTCAAGAGTATTAAAGAAGAAAAACAAAATATTTGAAGTCGCTTTAAAGCTGTTTTCAACATACGGGTTTAAAGCAGTTACTATGAGGCAAATAGCGACTAAGTCATCTGTAAGTATTGGGTCGTTGTACATTCACTATAAATCGAAGTCCGAGTTGTATGACAGAGTTCTTGATAATGCCTATCTTGGTCATTCCAAGGCATGGCGCTTGAACTTTGATCCTGATGAAGCATTAGAGAGTAAAATTTATCGATTTATTAGTAATTTTTGCCATTTCATGAATGATAATACTGGAGTGGCTAAACTCCTCAAACGTGAGCAAATGGATGCTGACCCTAATCGAATTAAAAAACTCGCCGAATTGGTATTATCTGAAGAATATAATAATTTAAAAGGTCTAGTAAAAGAGGCTAACCCTCAATGTGATGCGGATGTAACGACCGTTTTAATCTTTGGCATGGCACTAAATTATTATGAAACAATGGAATTTAGAAAATTCTTTCCGGATTACGATGATTCAAATAATAATCCAGATTTTATTGCAAAACAAATATATAAGATGACAATAGCTGGCCTTAATGAGGGATTAGAATAGTAGGCGTCGTCTAGTTTATTGAATGCGATAATCAGTTTTCTTTACAAGGTTCCGCATCTGTTTTAACATTTTTTGTAATGTTATTAAGGCAATCCTCTTTTGTCAAGTAGCCGGCTTGGCTCAGTGCCGATTGGATAATTCATAATGGTGTTTTTCTTTGGCCCATAATAGTCGGCCTCTAATGTCTATTTCTCAGTTTTTGGTCTTTTAAAAAGACATAGATTGCTCTTATGTGCTCCTAATATATATTAGGAGTGCCCCTTCTAATAAATAAGTCTTCTTGCCTTGAAAATAGGCAAACTTTGTATGTTGGATTGATATTTTATGAACAAATGTTCATTTTTTATTGTAGTTAAAATATAACGGTGCTAAAGTTAAAAACTACCACATAGAGCCTCAGTTAACCGTTAGTCATAAGCTAAGCTGAGGGTAATAAAATAATTTAACAAACATTTAAGGGGACATATGAATTCGAATAAATTAACACCATCTAATTTAGGCTATTTTGTCTTTAAATCAGATCACTTACCTGAGTGGGAAGTTTTTTTAAGAGACCTCGTTGGGATGCAAATAAGCGACAGGAGTACTGACGAACAACTTGTCTTTCGTATGGACCGCCAAGAGCAACGAGTTGTCATAGAAAAGGGTGACGGTGATGATTTGTCAGCAGTTGGTTGGGAGTTTGAAACTGATGAAGCGCTTGATGAGATGGTTGAGCATATAAAAGAACAGAATATTAACATTGTTGAAGCCGATCAGACGTTTTGTGATAGCAGAGCGGTTAAAAAGGCTTATATATGTACAGACCCAGATGGTGTTAATCATGAGTTATATTTTGCGGCATCAATTATTCCAATGAATAATTCTTTCAAATCATCTGTTATGAAAGAGGGTTTTTTGGCAGATAATATGGGTGCTGGTCATTATGTGGCAAATGCAAATGATATCGAATTAAGCCTCAACTTTTACAGAAAAGTATTATGCATGCGATTAAGTGACTTCATAAAGGGAGAGGTGGCTCCTGGAGGCCCAATTTTAGAGGCCACTTTTATGCATACGAAAACTGGACGCCACCATTCAGTGGCCTGTGCAACGATCCCAATTCCCAAAAAGTTGCACCATTTCATGCTTCAATATGAAGATATGAATGATGTGGGGCTTGCATACGAGCGTTTTAAAGAGTCTGGAGCCACATTTTTTATGGGTCTTGGGCATCATCCAAATGACCAAATGTTTTCTTTTTATGTACAAACTCCAAGTGGCTTTGGCTTAGAGATCGGCTGGGGTGGAATAATAATTGAAGAAAATAAATGGGAAGTGAAAACCTATACACAATTGAGTGACTGGGGTCATGAGCAGCCAAAATAACCGCTTAAGACGAGATAAATAAACTGTTTTTTTATTAGCAGGGATGCCTTTAAATATTTTATGAACATTTGTTCATAAAATATTGACACGAAAGTTAGGAACAGCTAATATTAAGTGAAGAAATAAAATTATTTTGTAATTTAGGAAGGAGAATATTTTGCCGGTAAAAGATAGAAGCATTGATGAGCTGGATTGGAACGATCCAACCAAAATACCATTTCAAGTGTATACAGATGAGAGCATATACAAACTTGAGCAAGAACATATTTTTCGTGGAAAAACCTGGAGTTTTGTTGCGCTTGAATCTGAGTTAAAAGACGCATTTAGCTATAAATCCACTTTTGTTGGGGATGTTCCGGTGGTGACGACACGTGATGATAAGGATGCATTTCATGTATGGGTTAACCGTTGTTCACATCGTGGGGCTGAAATATGTAGAGAGCGCCATGGTAAATCTGAAGATGGAACGTTTACTTGTGTATATCATCAATGGGCTTTTGATGCGGCTGGAGAATGTGTTGGCGTACCATTTCGTAGAGGTCATCAAGGAAAGGGTGGTTTTCCTAAAGACTTTAAACCCAGTGATAGGCCCTTACAAAAATTAAGAGTTGAAACGTTGGGTGGGGTTATCTTTGCCAGCTTTGCTGAAGATGGACCAACACTTGAAGAGTACTTAGGGCCAGAAATGGTCAAAATGATGAAAAGAGTGTTATGTAAGCCGATTGAATATTTAGGTGTGACGCGCCAATACATAAATGCTAATTGGAAGTTATACACGGAAAATACAAAAGATCCTTATCACGCAAGCTTATTGCATTTGTTTCACGCAACATTTGGTGTTTATCGCTCGACAATGGGCGGTGGGGCAGAAGTTGGTGGGCCGTTGGGTATGCATAGCTTATTGAGTGCTTTTACCATTGAAAATGAAGACAAGTCAGAATATGAAAAGGGTGATATACGAACTTATGATACGGGCGTTAAATTAGTAGATACGTCTGTTTTACGAGTGACGCCTGAGTTAGACCCGGTATTCACCAATCATATTCAATCGATTTTTCCTTCGATGGTATTGCAGCAAATTCATAACACATTAGCAGTTCGCCAGATTTTACCCAAGGGCGTTGATCAGTTTGAATTAATCTTCCACATTTTTGGGTATGAAGATGATACGCCAGAAATGAGAGCGGAGAGAATTAGGCAAATGAATTTGATAGGTCCTGCAGGCTATATTTCTATGGAAGATGGTGAGGCTACAGAACTAGTACAAAATGCTATTACAGCTGACCCAAATCATCACTCGCTTATGGCAATGGGGGAGGACGGAGACAAGGAAACATTACTGACTGAATCTGTGCTTCGTGCTTACTGGAAAGGCTACCAAAAAATCATGGGTGTTACTAAATCGTAACCCTTAAGAATTAGATAAATAGAGGATAAAAGAATGAACGAAGCGGATTTTGAAACGAAGTATATTGATGTTAATGGTGTTAAAACTTGTTATATAGAGCAAGGTGAAGGGGAGCCCGTTATTTTGATTCATGGTGGTGGGGCAGGTGCTAATAGTTACGGTAATTGGTTTGCTAGCTTGCCTCTTTTTGGCAAGAAATTTAGAGCGATTGCCATCGATATGATTGGTTTTGGAAAATCTGAAAGCCCAGCGGTGATTGGCGCTGACTACTCACAAAAAACCCGCTATGAGCATTTGGCTGGTTTTATTAAAGCGATGGGGTTTGAAAAAGCAACATTGGTCGGAAACTCAATGGGTGGCGCAACGGCGATGGGTGTTGCCGTTGAGTACCCAGAGCTAGTTGATAAGTTAATTTTGATGGGAAGTGCCGGCCTCAATACAGAAATAACTGAAGCACTGATGCCAATTCTTAAATATGACTTTACCAAAGAAGGTATGGTGAAAATGGTTCAAACGCTGACCAATGATGATTTTGTTATTACCGATGAGATGATCAATTATCGTCATGCTAATTCCATAGATCCTAGTAATAAAGAAGCCTATGGCAATGTGATGGAGTGGATTAAATCCCAAGGTGGTTTATTTTACGCAGATGATTACATCGCGAAAGTGAGTCAAAAAACATTGGTTGTTAATGGGAAAAACGATCTAGTTGTTCCTTTAGGTCACGCCTTAAAATTCCTAGAATTAATTAACGACTCATGGGGTTATATTGTGCCTCATTGTGGTCATTGGGCAATGATTGAGCATCCTGAAGATTTTGCTTCAGCTGTTAGCCAATTTATTGAGTCTCACTAAAAATTAAGGAAAATAGATGCCTAATATATCCGTAACTCTGGAGCTAAAGAGCGAAGTAGAAAACTTACTCAACGCCTATGCTCAATGTATCGACGATGACAATCTTGAACAGTGGCCTGGCTTCTTTACCGATGACTGCCTGTATCAAGTCATTCCCAGAGAGAACCATGAAATGGGCTTACCAACAGCCGTGATGTGGTGTGATAGCCGCGGTATGTTAGAAGACCGTATTACGGCCTTGCGTCATGCGAATGTGTATCAAGTGCAATGGTACCGCCATCTTATTAGTAACCCTGTTATTAGCACAGACGATGGCGACACGTTTAACGTTCAGTCTAACTACGCGGTCTTTAAAACCTGTAATGATGGTGAAAGCACGGTGTATAACGTTGGCCGTTATGTTGATGTAATTGTTCGTGATAAGGGCGTTTTAAAGTTCAAAGAACGCACCGCTATTTACGATACTCACCGTATTACCACGCTGATGGTTATACCTATTTAAAAATCTAAGGGTTATTTTAATCAACGTTTAAAACTCGAAGGAGAGCATGATGGATCAAAAAGAAAGAGTATTAGTTAATGAAGAAGTAGTGGCTAAATCTAAACAATGGCCTAATTTTATTAGGGCTAAGTTAGGTTTTAGAAACCATTGGTATCCAGTGTTATTTTCTGATGAAGTCAAAGAAGGTGAGCCAGTAAAAACTACATTATGTGGTGAAAACTTATTGGTAAATCGAGTTGATGGAAAAGTGTTTGCGATTAAAGATCGTTGTCTTCATAGAGGTGTTGAACTATCTAAAAAGTTAGAGTGTTATACAAAAGATACTATTACTTGTTGGTATCACGCATGGACTTACCAATGGAAAGACGGTTTGTTATGCGACATCATGACTGACCCTGGTAGTAAAATGATTGGCAAGCACAGCTTGAAAACTTACCAAGTGCAAGAA
This sequence comes from Cycloclasticus sp., assembly GCA_016764415.1. Classification (GTDB taxonomy): domain Bacteria; phylum Pseudomonadota; class Gammaproteobacteria; order Methylococcales; family Cycloclasticaceae; genus Cycloclasticus. Next base: position 5,440 of record JAESRY010000178.1, read on the forward strand.
GCAAAAGGTCTTCTCTTTATCTTTTTGGGGGATATTGAACCAACACCACTTATTGATGACGTGCCACCCGGATTTTTAGACGAAGGTCGAGCAATTAGAGGCATGCGACGTGAAGTTGCGTCTAATTGGAGAGTGGCTGCTGAAAATGGTTTTGACTCTACCCATGTCTTTATCCATAAAGACAGTAAGCTAATCAAAGGAAACGAAACGGTTCTACCGCTTGGTTTTGCACCACCGGTTGATGGTGAAGAAGGGGCGCTATGGGAAGTGGTGAATAATGAAAGTGGTCCAAAAGGTGTTTACGATAATATTGGCCAGCATGCAGTACCCGTTATGGAAGGTAAGATTCATGGCGAAACGGTTCTTCGTCCAGTTATTGGTGGAAACAAACGTATTGCGCAACAAATTTCAATTTGGATGCCAGGTGTTCTTAAAGTTGATCCGTTTCCTGATCCAACACTTATACAATTTGAATGGTATGTACCAAAAGATGAAAACACGCACTGGTATATTCAAACATTGGGTAGGGAAGTGGCAAATGCAGCGGAAGAAGAGCAGTTCGATAAAGAATTCCATGGGAAATGGAAAGACCTCGGTCTGCATGGCTTTAATGATGATGATATTTGGGCTAGAGAAGCGATGGAAAAGTTCTATAAAGATGACTGGGGCTGGATTAAAGAACAGCTGTTTGAATCAGATGGAAATATCGTGGCTTGGCGAAAATTAGCCAGCGAAGTAAACCGTGGCATTCAAACACTAGACAACTTGTAACAGATAAGGGTACATTAAATGAGTTCTCCTGAAAATAATACGTTAGATAAATTGTTTGATCGTCGCCCTGATGAAGGCATATACCGAGTAAATCGTCGTGTATATACTAATCAAGCTTTATATGAGCAGGAGTTAGAAGCTATTTTTGAAGGCTCATGGATTTATGTTGCGCATGAAAGCCAGATACCCAATAAGGGCGACTTTGTTACAGTCACTATGGGTCGTCAGCCGGTTATTATTAACCGAGATATGGACGGCAATATTAATGGTTTTATTAATGCCTGCCCTCACCGTGGGGCTCGCTTGTGTAGAACAGAGCGAGGAAATGCAAAAAGCTTTACATGTACTTACCATGGCTGGGCATTTGCCAGTGATGGTGAAGCAAAATGGATTCAACGAGAAGAAGAGGGCTACCCCGAACCTCTAGACCATAAGAATGATGTTGGCTTAAAACACGTAGAGAAAGTTGAAAGTTACCGTGGCTTTATTTTTGCAAGCTTATCAAAAGATGTCCCTAAGTTGACCGACCATTTATTAGGTGGTAAGGCATACATTGATATGCTGGTTGATCAAGCACCGAATGGCCTAGAGGTATTAAAAGGCACTTCAAGCTGTGTTTATAAGGGTAACTGGAAACTTATGCTTGAAAATGGTGGAGGGGATGGTTTGCACCCAGATTATGCACACAGTTCTCTTTTGCAAGTAGCGGCCCGCAAACAAGAAAGGAACGATGCGGTGCAAACAATGCAGATTTCAAGTATGCATGAGAAAGTGGGTGGCCAGTGGGCATTTGGAAATGGACATACGGGTATTTGGTTTAATTTTCCAAACCCTGAAGATCGTCCTGCTTATAAACACCTGGCGGAATTAACAGACACTTATGGTGAAGAAAAAGCGCACTGGATGACGGGTGTCTTTCGCAATTTATCGATATACCCCAATTTGCATTTGCTAGACCAAATGGCGACGCTGATCCGTACTTTTAGACCGTTAGATGTGAACCGAACAGAAATTAATTTCTTTTGTATTGCACCGATTGGTGAACCAACAGAGGACAGAAAAAAGAGGCTTCGCCAATTTGAAGAGTTTTTTGCTGGCAGTGGTATGGGAACCCCAGATGACAATGCTGAGTTTGAAGAATGCCAGTCAGGTTCTGAAGGGCGAAATTTAGCTAGTAGCTATATTTCATTTGGTTTACATAACCGTCATGAAGGAACAGATGAAGTGGCTAAAGGCTTGGGTATAGAGCTCTCACATAGCGGCGTTATCGGTTATGAGGGGTGCACCATGACCCAGTATGACCGTTGGCTGGAGCTTATGTCTAAGGGTGACAAGTCATGAAAGCAGTGCCTATGGATTTTGATACATGGAACTCTTTGTGTTCAGTTTTATATGAAGAAGCAGCATCCTTAGATGAGCAACGTTGGGATGACTGGTTGTCGCTTTATACAGATGACTGCGTTTATTGGGTACAAGCATGGAATGGTGAGCATGAACTGGCGAACAATCCAGAGAACGAAGTTTCGTTGATGTATATGGACAATAAAACCATGCTTGAAGACCGTATGTGGCGGTTTACCAGTGGAGCATCGCCGGCGTCAACACCTCTGCCAAGAACTAACCATCTTGTGGGCAACATAAGTCTCGTTGAGCTGAGTACTGATAAAGCCGTGCTAAAAAGTCATTGGCAAGTAGCGTCATACAGGTTTCGAGAGCTAACTCAAATAGCGGGACGTAGTTGTTATACGCTTAGGCTAGAGAACGGGCAATGGAAAATAGCTCACCGGCAAACAGTCATTGTTAATGATCAGGTGCAAACAACTCTTGATTTGTACCATATTTAAATTAGAGGAGGTTTAAAATATTTAAACTAATGAGAAAATAAACGTATACCTCAAAATGAGGCCTTCGTCTGGAAGGATAATTCCCCTCCAAAAAAAGGAAGGAATATGCTCAATAAGGGAGTTTACAAGTAGTTAAATGACCAGGTGAGATATTTCTAGTGGTGAGCATAAGTTAAAGCGCTTCGTTCAGTAACTAAACATAAAAATTACAATTAGGAGATTAGTATGACTAAACCCAAAAACATTAAAAGGCTGATAGGCATGGGCCTTACTGCATTAGCAGTTAGTACATCAGTGTTTGCAACAGAATACTTAGATGGCGACTTGCGTGTATCAGGCTTTATCCGTGCACAAACAGCCATATCCACAACTAACGATAAAAATGCTGCCAACACCGCATTAGGTAAATCAGATAATCCTGATTTCAACCTCAATCGGGTTTGGGGCATTACAGATTTTGACTATCGCCCATCAAGTTTAAGAAATGGTTTGTTTGATAATGTTCGGATTTTTTCACGCATCAAATTAGCTTACGACTTAACAGAAGACTTAAGTGGTGGAGTTGATGAATATGATGCTTTTCCTGCATCAAGAATCGGGTGCTCCTAGGTTTTAATTGTGATGGAGAAATCTGCCCGAGCGGCCACTTCACCTCCAAGCTGGGCGTCTGCATACCCTGCGATACCACATGCAAGGAGTGTACCGCCCGAGGAGCAGACACCTGCACGGAATGCTCAGCACCAAGAATATTCAGCAATAAAAAATGTCATGCTCCCTGCGGGAACGGGTTCTACTTCAACCTGGCGGACGGCGAATGCGGGACCTGCTCCCGGAGGTGCTAGAACTGCGCGGACGACCGCACCAAATGCACCAGCTGCAACCCGGGGATGGACGCGACCTTGGGCGAGAATACCTGCTCCTGTGTCGATTAGGAGCAATATTACGATATCGAATCCAAC
>JAESRY010000093.1 GCA_016764415.1 Cycloclasticus sp.
AATTGCCATACTATAAAACCTTAATTGTATTTTGAGTCTAACTCGCGCGCCAATTCCATATAGGCTTGCGCGCCTCGCGAGTTTTTATCGTAATGAATAATCGGAAGGCCAAAACTAGGCGCCTCGGCTAAACGAATGTTTCTAGGAACGACCGTATCAAACAGCCTATCTGCAAAATGCGTCATCAATTGCTCGCTAACATCTCTTGTTAGACGACTACGGCCATCAAACATCGTTCTTAATAAACCTTCCAGTTTGAGCTCTTTATTTACTGATTCTCGTACCTGTTTTAATGTATCCATCAAAGAAGACAACCCTTCAAGCGCAAAATATTCACACTGCATAGGCACCAACACACTGTCGGCCGCCACTAACGCATTAATGGTTAGCATATTCATTGAGGGCGGGCAGTCAATAAAAACGTAGTCGTAATCGGCCGCCACCGTTGCAATAGCGTTTTTTAATCTGCTCTCGCGATGGTCTTCGTCCAACAAATGAATTTCCGCACCTGCAAGATCCATATTGCTCGGCAGCACGTCAAGGTTCACTCCATCTCGCTTAACAATAGCGGAAGAAGCCTCGCATTCACCCAGCAATACGTCATAACTGGAGAACTCCACGGTCTTTTTATCAACCCCGCTACCCATGGTCGCATTACCTTGCGGATCCATATCTACTAACAACACACGCCGACCTAGCTCAGCCACGCACGCTGCTAAGTTAATACTCGTTGTCGTTTTGCCAACACCGCCTTTCTGGTTAGCAACCGCTATAATTCTTGCCACTAATTTGTCCTTCCTAAGTCATACCAAATCGTTATTTAGCCGTGTAAATAACGAGGTTTCGTGTCGCATCTAAGCCGGGCACTTTCAAAGACTCAACGCCCGTAAACTTAAAGTCTTGTCGCTCCAGCGCATCTATTTCTTTTGATTTCATCGCCAATAATTTTCCGCCGTCACTCAATAAGTGCCGCGTTTTCGTTAGCAAGTCAGGTAATGCAGTAAATGCTCGGGCAGTTACCGTATCAAATTTTTCTTCTGGCTGATAGCTCTCAATTCGCTCATGTACTGGCGTTACGTTCTTCAACCCCAGCTCTATACAAACCTGCTGAATAAATCGCGTCTTCTTTGAGTTGCTATCCAGCAAGGCAAACTGAACATCTGGCCGAGCGATGGCCAACGGTATACCTNGCAAGCCAGCGCCCGTTCCCACATCGATGCACCGCCCACCATGCAAAAAAGGTACGACACTTAAGCTATCCAACAAATGCAAGGTGACCATTTCCTCAGCTTGCTTAATCGCAGAGAGGTTGTAAACCCGGTTCCACTTCACCAGCATGGCTAAAAATTCCAGCATTTTGTGACTGCTGCCTGATGGTAATTGCAGCGCAATCTCATCAAGGCCGCGCTCTAACTGCTCAGCATGTGCCGCAGTAAAAGCCGCCATTAAGCGCTTTGTTTTTTAAGATGGACCAACAATAACGAGATAGCAGCCGGTGTTACCCCTTGGATACGCCCAGCTTGGCCAACCGTCTCAGGCTTATGTYGGCCTAACTTTTCAACTACTTCTGAAGATAAACCTGTCACCTTCTTATAATCCATCGCAACGGACAAGGCGTGCCCCTCATAACGCTGCGTTCTTGCAATATCCGTTTGTTGACGATCAATATAGCCTGCATATTTCGCCTGTATCTCAACCTGCTCACTCACCGCTTTATCCATTACCTCGCTCGGATGGCCTGGCAAACACGCAATATTGCCATACTTCACTTCTGGCCGACGCAACAAATCCATTAAATTCGCTTCTCGCGATAACGGCTTTTTCAAAAACCCATCCACCACCTCACAAGCCGGTGTATTCGGGTGCACCCACGCCGCCTTCAAACGCGCTTGCTCCTTTTCGATGGCCTCTGCTTTTACACCAAGCGCTCTCCAGCGCTCATCATCAACCAAGCCCATCTTGTGGCCTATCTCYGTTAGGCGTAAATCAGCATTATCTTCTCGCAATAACAGACGGTATTCCGCTCGGCTAGTAAACATGCGGTACGGTTCAAGTGTTCCATTGGTCACCAAATCATCAATCATCACCCCAATGTAGGCTTCATCACGCCGTGGACACCACCCGTCCAAAGACTGCGATTTGCGCGATGCATTCAAACCCGCTATGAGGCCTTGCGCTGCCGCTTCTTCGTAACCCGTTGTTCCGTTAATTTGCCCCGCAAAAAACAGCCCGGGCATGTGCTTTGTTTCAAGCGAGGATTTTAAGTCTCTTGGGTCAAAATAGTCGTACTCAATCGCATACCCTGGTCGCACGATATGTGCATTTTCAAACCCCTTAATGGTTTTAATAAACGCATACTGAATATCAAACGGCAAGCTGGTCGATATACCATTCGGGTAAACCTCAGTTGTTGTTAAACCCTCAGGCTCAACAAATATTTGGTGCGAGTTTTTATCGGAAAACCGCATCACTTTATCTTCAATAGATGGGCAATACCTCGGCCCAACACCCTCGATAACACCGGTATACATGGGTGAACGGTCAAGCCCGGATCGAATAATATCGTGGCCCTGTTCGTTAGTGCGGGTGATGTAGCAATTAATTTGCTCCGGATGGTCTTTTACCGAACCCATAAACGAGAAGACCGGCAATGGCGTATCGCCCGGCTGTTTTTCCATCACACTAAAATCAATCGTGCGGCTATCAATTCTAGGCGGTGTGCCTGTTTTTAAGCGATCAACGTTAAAGGGCAGGGCGCGTAATCGCTCCGATAACGCATTAGATGGCGCATCGCCTGCACGGCCACCCTCGTAATTTTCCAAACCAATATGAATCCTACCGCCCAAGAACGTTCCCACCGTTAACACCACGGTTGGCGCTAAAAAGCTGAGCCCCATTTGCGTCACCACACCCCGCACTTCGCCTTGCTCCACAACCAGGTCTGACACCGTTTGCTGGAACAAGCTAAGGTTCGGCTGATTTTCTAAGGTTTCCCTAATGGCTGCTTTGTATAACACCCGGTCTGCTTGTGCGCGTGTCGCCCTAACTGCCGGGCCTTTGCTGGAGTTTAAAATACGAAATTGTATGCCGGCTTTGTCAATCGCTTTAGCCATCACGCCGCCCAACGCATCCACCTCTTTCACGAGGTGCCCTTTACCGATTCCACCGATGGCTGGGTTACAGCTCATTTGGCCTAGCGTTTCAATATTTTGCGTTAATAATAACGTTTCAACGCCCGTGCGTGCAGCTGCTAAAGCCGCCTCTGTCCCTGCGTGGCCGCCGCCAACAACGATAACATCAAAATTTTTCGGATGATTCATAACACTAACTTTTAAACATAAGCCGTTGATTTTAACATTTTTTAACTGTTTAGTTAACGCGTTCAAACTCCGCGACTATTCTATTTGCTAGAATAGCTGCGTCTTTACTTCAAAATACCGCCATGACAAACCCCGTTGACGCTTTTTTAAGCCAAGCAAATTCAATTATTCTAGGCAAAGAGAACACCCTTAAACTGGCCTTAAGTTGCATCATTGCAAATGGGCACTTATTAATTGAAGACATTCCCGGCGTTGGCAAAACAACCCTTGCACATACCTTTGCAACACTTCTTGGGCTTGATTTCCAACGCATTCAATTTACTAGCGACCTTTTACCCGCCGACATCCTTGGCTCAAGCGTATTTGACCGCGACAACAACAATTTTGAGTTTCACCCAGGCCCGGTTTTCTCAAGCTTTATCTTGGCCGATGAAATTAACCGCGCAACGCCTAAAACCCAAAGCGCCTTGCTAGAAGCCATGGAAGAGCGCCAGGTAACGATTGAAAAAACAACCTACCCCATGGCGACCCCGTTCATCGTTATTGCCACGCAAAACCCAGGGCATCAAGTCGGTACGTTTCCACTGCCCGAATCACAGTTAGACCGTTTTTTAATGCGCCTATCCATTGGCTACCCAGACGCCTTATCAGAAAAAATACTGTTAACTGGCGTCGATAGCCGGCAAAAATTGAGCGCCCTCAGCACGGCGCTTTCAGCAGAACAATTAATTCAACTCCAACAAAGTTGTCCAAAGGTTCATTGCGCGGACCCACTTATTGCCTACGTGCAAGCCTTGTTAGATTTTTCACGCACCTCGCCCTTATTCGTCCAAGGCCTCTCCCCAAGAGCCGGCATTGGTTTAATTCAATCAGCAAAAGCATGGGCGCTCATTGATAACCGCGACAGCGTATACCCGGAAGATATTCAGGCCGTTCTATCTGCTACGACAGAACATCGCCTGTCCCTGCAAAATAAAGCCGCCTCGGATCAACGTGCCGCTCACGTGTTACTCACGGAAGTGGCCATCCCTTAATGCTCCGTTTTAGCTCTAAAGTAGGGAGTTGGAGCGAGTTAAAGGCCGACTGCAAGCCCGTGCGTTTAGCCGTTTTTGTTAATGAACAAAACGTGCCTAGCGCAATAGAGCTGGATGAATTAGATGCGCATTATCAGCACATTGTTATTTTTGATGACACCGAAAAGCCCATCGCCACGGCTCGCCTTTCAGCCGATGGGAAATTTGGCCGCATGGCGGTTTTAAAACCTTATCGATTGCAAGGTATCGGCAAGCAGTTGTTGAATTTAATCTACGGGCAAGCTACTTCACTACAGCTTAAACAATTGTGTTGCCATGCCCAATTAACAGCACAAGTGTTTTATGAAAAAAATGGTTTTCTATGCGTGGGAGAGCCAATCCAAGAGGCGGGCATCGAGCACATCAAGATGGTGAAGAAACTTTAGCCTAAACGGATAAGTTTCACCCAAACAGTCAAGCCGATTAAGTCAGCTTTTGCGTTGCTGCAGGTACTCTTCAATAAATTCAAAGCGGTCATTTCCCCACCAGATTTCATCGTCTAACATCATAATTGGCGCACCAAATACGCCTTTTTGGTGCGCATTAACACAGGCTTTTCGAAATGCTGTTTGCGCTTCGTTTGACTGTACAAAGCGAGTAAACTCCGCAACATCCCAACCCATGCTTTCGGCAATTTGCTGTAATTCCGTTAAATCAGATGGGTCACAGCCTTCAGCCCATATTTTTTTATATGCCGCATTAACATAAGCGCCTTCTTCGCCTTTTTCAATGGCGAACAAAACACCCACGTTCCAAAGTTCAACTTGTAGGTTTTTAGGAAAGACGAAAGGAACATCATAATGCTTAGCCCAGCGCTTTATGTCAGCCAACATAACCTTTATTTTTGCCGGTACTTCACGATTGGAAGGCCCATAGTTTCCTGCCGCCATTTTAGCCTGAGGAATATCCATCGGATGATAGGTCACTGCCAAGTCATATTTGCTCGCTAAATCGGGCAACTTAATATTAGCCAAATAGCTGAACGGACTCATCAGGTCGAAATAAAAATCTATACTATCACTCATTTAATCACCTATTCAGCAGCTGGGATACAAATATTACCGTCTTCAATCGTGACTGGATAACTCTTAATAGCTATTTGACACGGGAATGAAGTCGCTTCTCCGGTTTTAATAGAGAAAGCCCCACCATGGAAAGGGCATTCTATTTCTTCGCCATCTTGATAACCCTCCGTTAGCATCGCCATGCCGTGTGTACACAAATTATCCGTCACAAAATATTCGCCTTCAAACGCATACACTGCCAAGTCAGGAAAACCCTCACTACTCACGCGTATTGGCGCTTCTTCTTTTACTTCTTCTGCTTTACACAGCGTTACTAAATTACTCATAACTCTCTCTTTACTTTAATTAATTGTTTTCTATCGGTAACGCCACTCAAATCAATAAAAACGATCATAGTGAATTTGATCAAACGGCACTTTATATTCCATCATCAACATGCGTGTTAAGGCATCAGTCATCGGCGGCGGGCCACAGAAATAAAACTCGTGTTCAGGCAGTTTATCGCCCAATGTTTTGGCTAACAACTCGTGGATGAAACCAACATCCCCATCCCAACCGGCTGCTTCAGCCGCCTCAGCATCGGATACCGCATTAAAGTTTTGTACTCGTGCTTTCAAATCCGCATCCGCGTCAATCAACGCAGGTGTACAAATGTCTTTAGGTGCGCGACCCCCATAAAATAAATAAATCTTTCTGTCGTCCAAGCGCTGGTCTTTAGCGGCTGCTTTAATAATAGACATTTCAGGTGATAAGCCAGAGCCTCCACCCACACACACGATATCACGAGGAATTTCTGGTTTTAAATACGCCAAACCATACGGCCCATCAACGATGATTTCATTGCCCACTTCATAGTCTTCAAACAATTTGGTTGTTGCGCTACCGTCTGGCATTTTTTTGATGATGAAGTGCCATTCGCCCTCATCATTCGGTAAGTTACTCATGGAGTAGCCACGAGAACCCGTCACACCAGGGAAATCTAATAAGGCAAATTGCCCCGGCTCAAAGTGCGCCGCATGGTCTGTTTTAAAACAAAACTCGGCCATATCATCCGTCAGCATATTAATTTTATAGAGCGTGGCGCTCATTTTTATAGGCTTATGAATAGGCATCGCTTCATGGTTCAAGCGAACCTTTATTTCACAGTCTGACGTTGGGATACATTGGCAACTTAACTTACGGCCTTTCTTAATATCACGTGGCGACAAGCCGGGCGCATCGGGCCAAACGTCATTAATCTCGCCGCCCAAAACCTCAATTTTACAACTGCCGCAACCGCCTGAGTTGCATTCATAAGGCATACCCAAACCCGCCCGTAGCGCAGCACGCAGGAACGTATCGCCTTCTTCACATGGAAATTCAAATTCTTGCTCGCTGATGGTTACTTTAAAACTCGCCAACTTCTTCTCCCAACATGATTCATTTTGTATGCCCGGAGGACATACACTTCATTGAAACGGAAAGACAGAGCTTCCGTTTAATTCAACCCTAACAAGCGTATTATATATACTCACCGCAAACAAGCTGTGTCTTTAATCAAATTAACATCTAAATGTATGAATACACCCTTTTTCAGCCCCGGCACCCTTACATTCCTTGAGCAACTCGCCGCTAATAATAAGCGGCCTTGGTTTCAAGAACGAAAAAATGTGTATGAAGATGCCGTTCGCACCCCAGCACTCCACTTTATTGATGCCATGCAGCCAAACATTAAAGCGCTTTCGCCACACTTCACTGCTGTCGCTAAAAAAACCGGCGGATCACTGATGCGGCCTTATCGAGATGCGCGTTTTAGCAAAGACAAAACACCGTATAAAACAAACATTGGCATTCAGTTTCGTCACGAAGCCGGCAAAGATGTTCACGCACCGGGGTTTTATTTACACATTTCGCCATCCGAGTGTTTTGTTGGCGCGGGCATTTGGCACCCTGACGGCAAAGCGCTAGCGAAAATCAGGGAAATGATCAGCGACAACCCGAATGCGTGGAAAAACATAACCGGTAACAACGCCTTTAAACGCTATTTTAAACTCTCCGGTGATGCGCTTAAAACCTACCCTCGGGGTTATCCAAAGGATCATCCGTTAATAAATGACTTAAAGCGTAAAGACTTTATCGCCATTCACCCGCTCAGTCGGGATGAAATTCTTAGCCCAAATTTAGTAAAAACCATCCACCATCGATTTAACGTCGCCAGCGACTTGATGGATTACCTGTGTAATGCGCTGGAGTTGCCTTATTGAATCTGCGTAGGTTTACGCCCTGTAAGTTGATTGATTGTTTTTGATTTCAGACTCCCTTTATCCCGCTTGGAATTAATTGTTTTTCGGAGAAGTGAGCGCGTTGCTTGAGCGCAGCGAGTTTAGCGCGAACCCGAAAAATAATTAATTACTGGGATTAGGGTGCCTTTTTCTTTGGTTCGTTTCTTTTGGGCATACAAAAGAAATGAACGCCCTTGCGGCAGCAACTACTAGCCATAATTAAAAGCGTGTTACCTTAAAATATAAAGCACCCTACAACCCCAATTTATCTGCAATAAAATCCGCATCCTTATCCCCACGCCCTGATAAATTAATCAAAATTGTTTCGTCTGTACTCATCGTTGGCGCTATTTTCATCGCATAAGCCACCGCGTGTGCACTTTCAAGGGCTGGGATAATCCCTTCTACGCGAGAAAGTTGCATAAATGCATCGACACAGTCATCGTCGTCAACCGCCACGTATTCAACTCGCCCGAGATCTTTCAATAAGCAATGCTGTGGCCCAACGCCCGGATAATCCAAACCCGATGCTATTGAATACACAGGCAATGCCTCACCATTCTCATCTTGCAAGTTGTAACATTCAAAACCATGCAGCGCGCCTTTAACGCCTTTGCTCATGGTCGCAGCGTGATCATCTGTATCTAACCCACGTCCGGCAGGTTCCACACCCACTAGTTTTACGCTCTCATCATCCAAAAACGCGGTGAACATGCCAATGGCATTAGAACCGCCACCCACACACGCCGTTACTACATCGGGCAGTTTTCCTTGTTGCTCAAGAAATTGCTCGCGCGCCTCTTTGCCGACAATACTTTGAAAGTCACGCACCATCATGGGGAAGGGGTGAGGCCCCACCACGGAACCAATCGCGTAAATAAAATTAATGGGGTCTTTTAAGTATTCTTCGAAGGCACTATCAACGGCATCTTTCAACGTTCGTGTACCGCGTGTTACCGGTATCAATGTGCAACCTAAAATTTTCATTTTAGTGACGTTTGGGTGCTCTTTCGCTATATCCACCTCGCCCATATGAATTTCACAATCAATACCCACTAAGGCACAAGCCGTGGCTAGCGCAACACCGTGCTGGCCTGCGCCCGTTTCAGCCAACACTTTGGTTTTACCCATATGCTTAGCCAACAGCGCCTCGCCCAAGCAATGGTTAATTTTATGTGCCCCGGTATGGTTTAAGTCCTCGCGTTTTAAGAAGATTTTT
>JAESRY010000023.1 GCA_016764415.1 Cycloclasticus sp.
GCGTTATTAAGTCAGTCCAAAGCCAGTGATAAGAAACAAGAAACTAGTACTCTTCCTATCGATTTGTTACAGCGAGGAAAGTATCAACCAAGGACGGAATTTGGTGAGCGTCAGCTTCAAGAGCTGGCGGATTCTATTAGCGCACAAGGGATTATCCAGCCGATAGTCGTGCGCCCGATTGGAACGAATAAGTATGAAATATTAGCGGGTGAGCGCCGTTGGCGAGCTGCGCAAATAGCCGGTTTGCAAGATGTAAGCGTTGTTATTAAAGATGTAGATGATCGCTCGGCCATAGCGATTTCATTAATTGAAAACATCCAGCGTGAAGACTTAAATACGTTGGATGAGTCGGAAGCGCTACAGAGATTAATCGATGAATTTGATATGACGCATCAGCAAGCGGCAGATGCAGTGGGCCGATCTAGAGCGGCCGTTAGCAACTTATTGCGTTTATTAGAATTGTCAAATGACGTTAAGACAATGCTGAGGAAGAGCGACATAGAAATGGGCCACGGCAGAGCTTTATTGGCATTACCCATGGAGCAGCAATTTGCGGCGGCTACAAAAGTAGCGAGCAGAGGGTTGTCGGTACGGGCTACTGAAGCGCTGGTAAAGCAATTATTAAAAGGTGACGGCAGTTCGCGCAAGCCGCAAGCCAAGGATCCAGACATTGAAAGATTGCAACAAAATATTTCAGAAAAGTTAAGCGCGAAGGTGGCTATCAGTCACGCAAATAATGGGTCTGGCAAAATCGCCATCCATTATTCATCATTAGATGAGCTAGAAGGAATCCTCGAGCATTTGAAATAGGCTTGACTGTGCAGTGCAACAAAACTATAATTGTCCGGATAACTGGGTTGAAATAAAAAGAATYTGACCACTCAGTTTAAAATAATTGGTTACCAATTAGCGACAATACTTATTGTAGTGGTTGCGCTAAAAGGCCTTTTCCCAGAGCATATAGACTTAAGTTCTATCGTATATGGGGGGTTTATTTCAGTCATGACATCCATGGTGATGGTGATTCGAATAAATCAGGCGGCCCGAAAGGTTTCAGAAGGTAGTCAACGGGGAAATTTATACGTATATTTGGGCGCGATTGAGAGACTGTGTGTCTCATTGGTGCTTTTTGGCTTGGGGTTTATGTGGTTAAAGCTACTTCCCATGCCGATGATAATTGGATTAATAGCTGGCCAAGTCGGATTTGCGATTGGCGGTTTTAAAGTAAAAGACTAACAAAGAGAGAGTTTATGTCAGGCGAAAACCTTACATCTTCAGAATATATTAAGCATCATTTGACCAACCTTACGTATGGTCAGCACCCAGATGGTTCATGGGGTATTGCGCATGGTTCAGAGGCAGCTAAAGAAATGGGCTTTTGGGCTATTAACATAGATACTATGGCCGTTTCAGTTATTTTAGGCTTCGTGTTCATTTATTTCTTTAAAAAAGCGGCGTCTACAGCAACAGCTGGCGTGCCAGGCGGCTTACAAAACTTCGTTGAGTGGGTTATCGAATTTGTAGAAGAAAGTGTTAAAGATAGCTTCAACGGCAAGAATCCATTAGTAGCACCTTTGGCGTTGACTATTTTCATCTGGATTATTCTGATGAACACAATGGACTTGGTGCCGGTTGACTACTTACCTCACCTCGCTTCAATGATGGGTGTTCCTTACTTAAAAGTGGTGCCAACCACAGACCCTAACTTAACCTTCGCAATGGCGTTAGGCGTGTTCGTCCTTATTCTTTACTACAGTATTAAAATCAAAGGTCCGGGCGGTTTCTTTGCGGAGTTGGCGTTTCACCCGTTCCCTAAATACCTTATGCCGTTCAACCTATTCTTAGAATTGGTTAGCTTAATTGCCAAACCCATTTCTTTAGCGTTACGACTATTCGGCAACATGTATGCAGGCGAAATGATCTTTATCTTGATTGCATTGCTACCGTTATATGCGCAATGGACACTGGCTTTACCGTGGGCAATATTCCACATTTTGATTGTGGTGCTGCAAGCATTTATTTTTATGACATTAACCATCGTGTACCTGAGTATGGCGCACGAAGAAAGTCATTAATTTTTTGATTTAACTAATTAATTTATAACCTCAACAGGAGATTAAAATGGAAGAAGTAACAGGTTTATTATATATCGCAGGCGCATTAATGATGGGTCTTGGTGCATTAGGTGCTGCGGTTGGTATTGGTATCTTAGGTGGTCGTTTTCTAGAAGGCGCTGCACGCCAACCAGAGCTCATTCCTATGCTTCGTACACAATTCTTCATCGTTATGGGTCTAGTTGATGCTGTTCCTATGATCGCTGTTGGTATTGCTATGTACATATTATTCGCGGTTGCTGGTTAACTCAATCTTAATAGAGAATAAAGCTGAATTAAACGGAAGTGTTTTTCGTCCGTTTCAATGAAACTTATGCCCTTTGGGTGTAAAAGCAAAGGTAAGGTGCAAAAATGAATATTAATGCAACCCTGATTGGTCAAACAATCGCTTTTGTCATGTTTGTATGGTTCTGCATGAAGTATGTGTGGCCTCCAATCATGGCAGCTCTAGAAGAGCGTCAAACAAAAATTGCTGAAGGCTTAGCGGCTGCAGAACGCGGTGAAAAAGAACACGAATTAGCAGAAAAACGCGCTAAAGAAGTGTTGAAAGAAGCCCGCACTGAAGCATCAGACATTATTAACCTAGCGAATGTACGTGCTGGTGAGATGGTTGAAGAAGCAAAAGGCAAGGCAGTTGAAGAAGCAGCTAAAGTTAAAAAAGGTGCTGACGCTGAACTTGAACAGGAAATTGCAGGTGCGCGTGAAACGTTACGCCAGCAAGTCTCTGTATTAGCGATTTCAGCAGCCGAGCAAATTATCAAAAGTGAAATTGATGCGAAGAAGCACAAGGGCATTATTGATGATATAAGTAGCAAGCTGGGCGCAGCCTAATGGCAGAGTTAGCTGCATTGGCAAGGCCTTATGCGGAAGCCGTTTTTTTAATGGCGGAAGAAAAAGGCAAGATTGACCAGTGGTCAGACGCACTTGGGTTTTTAAAGCAAGTGACATCAGACAAGCTGTTAAAGAAATTTTCAGATAACCCAAAGGTTTCTAAAGATGCTCTAGAAGGGGCACTGATGGATATCTGCGACGGGCAACTAGATAAGGAAGGCTTGAATTTAGTTAAGCTGCTTATTCAGAATAATCGTTTGCAATTGGCTGGCGAAATTTCAGCGCAGTTTGAAGTTAAAAAGACTGAAAAAAGCGGAGAATTAGATGTGGTAGTCACGTCGGCTTTCCCTATGTCAGATAAAGAAAAAAGCGAGCTTGCAAAATCTTTGTCGGGCTCGTTCGGAAAACAAGTAAAAATTAGCGTTGAAGAGGATTCAAGCTTAATTGGCGGCATGATTATTCGTGCGGGCGATAAAGTTATTGACGGCTCTTTGAGTGGACAGATTCAACAATTAGCGAGCAAGCTAAAATAGCAAAGGTAAAAACCATGCAACTAAATCCATCCGAGATAAGTGATCTTATCAAGAAAAAAATTGAAAGCTTTGAAGTAGACGTAGAAGCTAAAACAGAAGGTACTATCGTTTCATTAACAGACGGTATTGCTCGAGTACATGGCTTATCAGATGCTATGCAAGGTGAAATGTTAGAGTTCCCTGGCGGCACATTTGGTATGGCGCTTAACTTAGAAAGAGATTCCGTTGGTGTGGTTATTATGGGTTCTTATCTTCACCTTTCAGAAGGTGATACAGTTAAGTGTACGGGCCGTATTTTAGAAGTGCCAACCGGCGAAGCATTGTTGGGTCGTGTGGTTGATGCGTTAGGCGCACCGATTGACGGTAAAGGCGCCATTGACGCTGAATCATCTTCTCCAGTTGAGCGTATCGCCCCGGGCGTTATTTCTCGTCAATCAGTTGATGAGCCAGTACAAACAGGCTTGAAATCAATCGATGCGATGATTCCACTAGGCCGTGGCCAACGTGAGCTCATCATTGGCGACAGACAAACCGGTAAAACAGCGATTGCGATTGATGCGATTATCAACCAAAAAGATACAGGCATTAAATGTATCTACGTTGCGATTGGCCAAAAACAATCATCTATTGCTAACGTGGTTAAAAAATTAGAAGAGCACGGCGCAATGGATCACACAATTGTGGTTAATGCAGGCGCGGCTGACTCACCAGCATTGCAGTTTATTGCTCCTTACGCCGGTTGTGCGATGGGCGAATACTTCCGTGATAAAGGTGAAGACGCGTTAATCATTTATGATGATTTAACAAAACAAGCGTGGGCATATCGTCAAATTTCATTATTACTTCGTCGTCCTCCAGGCCGTGAAGCGTACCCAGGTGACGTTTTCTATCTTCACTCACGTTTACTAGAACGTGCCTCGCGTATTAACGTTGCTGAAGTTGAAAAACTAACAAAGGGCAAAGTAAAAGGTAAAACAGGTTCTTTAACTGCGCTACCAATTATTGAAACCCAAGCGGGTGACGTATCAGCTTTCGTACCAACAAACGTTATTTCAATTACAGATGGCCAGATTTTCTTAGAAACAGATTTATTTAACGCCGGTATTCGTCCTGCTGTAAATGCTGGTTTATCCGTGTCACGAGTGGGTGGTGCAGCACAAACAAAAGCAGTTAAAAAACTAGGCGGTGGTATACGTCTTGATTTGGCTCAGTATCGTGAATTGGCGGCGTTTGCTCAGTTCGCATCAGATTTAGATGCAGCAACGAAAGCACAAATTGACCGTGGTATTCGTGTGACAGAGTTAATGAAGCAAAATCAATATGCGCCATTAAGTGTTCCGCAAATGTCTATTTCATTGTTTGCTGCTAACGAAGGCTTTATCGATGATGTGGATGTCGATAAAGTATTAGCGTTTGAAGAAGCGTTACACAGTTATATGGAACGTGAAAAGGCTGACGTAGTGGCGTCTATTGGACCAGAAGGCAACTACAACGACGACATCATTGCTCAATTAAGSGCATCTATCGAAGAGTTTAAAAAAACTCAAACTTGGTAAGCAGGTAACGTTATGGCAGTCGGCAAAGAAATAAAAACCAAAATCGCGAGTGTACAAAGTACGCAAAAAATCACACGCGCGATGGAAATGGTTGCTGCAAGTAAAATGCGCAAAACGCAAGAACGTGTTTTAGCGGCTCGTCCGTATGCTAAAAAAATGAGTCAAGTGATTCGACACCTTGCGCAAGCGAGCTCAGAGTATAAGCACGCTTACTTGCAAGAAAGAGATGTTAAACGCATTGGCGTTATTTTAATTAGTAGTGACCGCGGTTTATGTGGTGGTTTGAACTCAAACCTATTCCGTAAGTTTGTAGCACAACTAAAAGAGTGGGATTCAGAAGGAACAGAAGTAGTGATGGCTTCAATTGGCTTAAAAGGTGAAGGCTTTTTGGGACGTTTAGGCGGAGAAGTACTGGGTTCAGTAACGCATTTGGGCGAAACGCCGTCTATCGAAGATTTAATTGGTGTGGTTAAAACCATGTTGGCTGCATACGATGAAGGCCACATTGATCGTTTTTACATCGCGCACAATGATTATGTCAATACGATGACACAATCACCACAAGTGGTACAACTTTTACCTGTTCACACGGAAGAATTAGAAGAAGAGCTAACACACCATTGGGATTACATCTACGAGCCTGATGCGAAAGACGTGTTAGACCAATTGTTGATTCGTTATATTGAATCGTTGGTGTACCAAGGTGTGCTAGAAAACAATGCTTGTGAACAAGCAGCTCGTATGGTCGCTATGAAAAGTGCATCAGACAATGCGGGAACACTGATTGATGAGTTACAACTTGTTTATAACAAAGCGAGACAAGCATCAATTACACAAGAACTATCGGAGATCGTTGCTGGTGCAGCAGCGGTTTAAAGCCGAATTAAGCAATAAAGAAGCATTTGCTTCAATGAGACTTATGGTCTGTGACCATAAAAATTTTAAAATTAAGACTATTGAGGAACTGATATGAGCTCAGGTGTTATCGTTCAAATTATTGGCGCGGTTGTTGACGTGGAATTCCCACGTGATGCAATACCAAAAATATATAACGCTCTTCTTGTAAAAGAAGTGGGTTTAACGTTGGAAGTACAGCAGCAAATTGGCGACGGTGTAGTTCGTTGTATTGCTATGGGTACGACAGACGGCGTTAAAAGAGGGTTAGAAGTTAGTGACACTGGCGACGCAATTCAAGTTCCAGTAGGTACTAAAACATTAGGCCGTATCATGGATGTTCTTGGCGAACCGATTGATGAAAAAGGGCCTATTGGTGAGGAAGAGCGTTGGGGTATTCACCGCGCTGCACCTACGTTCGAAGAACAAGCAGCCTCAAGTGAAATTCTTGAAACAGGCATCAAAGTGATCGACTTGGTTTGTCCATTTGCGAAAGGTGGTAAAGTTGGCTTGTTCGGCGGAGCTGGCGTGGGCAAAACAGTGAACATGATGGAGCTTATTCGTAACATTGCGATTGAGCACAGTGGTTACTCAGTATTCGCTGGTGTAGGTGAGCGTACTCGTGAAGGTAATGACTTCTATCACGAAATGACAGATTCAAACGTTATCGACAAAGTATCGTTGGTTTACGGGCAAATGAATGAGCCTCCTGGCAACAGACTACGTGTTGCGTTAACAGGCTTAACAATGGCTGAAAAATTCCGTGCAGACGGTAATGACGTGTTGTTGTTCATTGATAATATTTATCGTTACACGCTTGCTGGAACAGAAGTATCAGCGCTATTAGGCCGTATGCCATCAGCGGTGGGTTACCAACCTAACCTTGCTGAAGAAATGGGTGTATTGCAAGAACGTATTACATCAACGCGTGAAGGTTCTATTACCTCAATTCAGGCTGTTTATGTGCCTGCGGATGATTTGACTGATCCATCACCTGCAACAACATTTGCTCACTTGGATGCGACCGTTGTGTTGTCACGTCAAATTGCTGAGTTAGGTATTTACCCAGCGGTGGATCCGTTAGATTCTACAAGCCGTCAGCTTGATCCACTTGTTATTGGTGAAGAGCACTACAACGTGGCACGTGACGTTCAAGGTACGCTTCAACGTTATAAAGAGTTACGCGATATTATTGCTATTTTGGGTATGGATGAATTATCAGAAGAAGATAAATTATCGGTTTCTCGTGCACGTAAAATCCAACGCTTCTTGTCTCAACCGTTCTTCGTTGCTGAAGTATTTACCGGTTCACCAGGTAAATATGTATCACTTAAAGATACTATTGCTGGCTTTAAAGGCATTATTGCAGGCGAATACGATCATATTCCAGAGCAAGCTTTTTACATGACTGGAACGATTGACGAAGTAGTAGAAAAACACGCTAAAACAGCAGCTTAATTTAAGGGTCTGAAATGAGCATGACAATCCATGTAGACATCGTAAGTGCAGAAGCCTCTATTTATTCAGGGTTAGCCGAAATGGTTTATGCGCCAGGCATTATGGGTGAGTTAGGTATAGCGCCACGTCACGCACCTTTAGTGACGCGTTTAAAGCCGGGCGAAATTCGAGTAGACACAGGAAAAGAAGAGTTAGATTTCTTCATTTCTGGTGGTATTCTTGAAGTTCAGCCACACGTTATTACGGTGTTGGCAGATACAGCTATTCGTGCTGATGACCTCGATGAAGCTAAGGCACTTGAGGCTAAAAAGCGTGCAGAAGATAAGTTAGCAGATAAATCTGCAAACATTGACTTTGCTAAGGCTCAGGTCGAACTGGCAGAAGCTGCAGCTCAACTTCAAGCGATTAGTCGTTTAAGAAAAGTCAAGTAGCTTTCCTGAAAATAAAAAAACCCGCCATTAGGCGGGTTTTTTTATACCTGTTAGACTATACGAAACAACCAAAACAAGTTATTTATGAGCATTAAAACCGTTATTTTAGCGGCCGGTAAAGGCACGCGTATGCGATCAAATAAAGCAAAGGTACTGCACGAAATTGCAGGAAAGCCCATGTTGCTTAGAGTGGTAGAGGCTGCCAAAAGCTTGGACAGTGAAGTAGCTATTGTTTATGGTCATGATGGTGAGCAAGTAAAAAAATCGTTGAGTGGTTTAAGCGCAACTTGGGTGGAGCAAGCAGAACAACTAGGCACAGGTCATGCAATACAACAGGCAATAAATTTCATAGACGACGAAGACACGGTACTAATACTTTACGGCGATGTACCGCTGATAAAAAACAGCACATTAGAAGCCATGGTTGAAACAATCGATGCTGATGCGATGTCATTATTAACAGTACACCTAGATAACCCAACAGGTTATGGACGTATTGTTCGGTTTGATGGAATGATACAGCGGATTGTTGAGCAAAAAGACGCGTCATCGAGCGAGTTAAGTATTAAAGAAGTGAATACCGGCATTATGGCTTTATATGGAGCCTCATTAAAAAAATGGCTGTCGTCACTGCAAAACAATAATTCGCAAGAAGAGTATTACCTAACTGACATTATTGAAATGGCTGTGTGCGATGGCGTTGCAATCCGAGCCGTACACCCGGCAAATGAATACGAAGTTCAGGGTATCAATTCAAAGTCACAATTGAACGAATTAGAAAGATATTATCAACGAACGAATGCACAAGAACTAATGAATCAAGGGGTAACGCTAGCGGATGCTAATAGAATTGACGTTCGTGGCAACTTGATTATTAAAGGCGTAGATAGTTACATTGATGTAAACGCGGTATTTGAAGGCAACGTTGAAATAGGCGAAGGCGTTAAAATAGGTGCAAATTGTGTCATTACAGATGCCATTATTAAAGACAACGTCATCATTAAGCCTAATAGTGTGTTGGAGTCTTGCACCAT
>JAESRY010000094.1 GCA_016764415.1 Cycloclasticus sp.
AGATGATTTGATGACTAAGCTACGGTCTTATGAGGGTGTATTTAATGTCATCACCGGTAACGCTACTGTCATAGGTCACGAACTAACAGCTAGCCCCATTATAAGAAAGTTATCGTTTACGGGCTCAACCGCCGTAGGTAAAACCTTGATGAGGCAATGCGCCGACACAGTAAAAAAACTCAGTCTTGAATTAGGCGGTAATGCGGCCTTTATAGTGTTTGACGACGCAGATATAGATGCCGCCGTTGACGGTGCAATGGCTAGCAAGTTTAGAAACACAGGGCAAACTTGTGTTTGTGCCAATCGAATTTTTGTGCAAGATACCGTTTACGATGTTTTTGCAGAAAAACTGGCCAATAAAGTGGGCGCGCTAACCGTTGCCTCTGGAATGGATAGCCGTGCAGAACAAGGGCCTCTCATCAATCAGCGGGCTTTAGATAAAGTACAGGAGCACGTCAATAACGCTACAGAATTAGGTGCCACAGTACTAACTGGTGGCAAACCACATTCATTGGGTGGGTTTTTTTATCAACCCACTGTTTTAGTTGATGTCACCGCCGATATGAACATTGCCCACGAAGAAACATTTGGGCCCGTGGCGCCGTTGTACCGCTTTAAATCAGACCAAGAAGCCATTGACCTAGCTAACGACACGCCGTTTGGCCTAGCCGCTTATTTTTACTCACAAAATATAAAACGCATTTGGAATGTTGCTGAATCCTTAGAAGTGGGTATTGTTGGAATTAATACCGGCATTGTGTCTTCAGAAGTAGCGCCTTTTGGCGGGGTAAAAGAGTCGGGCATTGGTCGTGAAGGCTCAAAATACGGAATTGATGACTTTGTAGAAATAAAATATTGGTGCTTAGGTGGAATGTAAATACGCCTAAAATAGCCCAGCCAACAGCTTAACCTTTGCAACATAAGCTCACGCGATGGAGCCTAATATGCTCTCGAGTATTGTTGAGTCTTATTCCACATATCAAGCTGAGCTATAACTTTCCTATGAGCTCCCACCAAAGCATGACCAAGAAATAAATAGAGACGGTAAAAATCCCGCCACGCATCAAATAGTTGTTATTTGTGATGTGAATAAACGAGTGAATGTAGCGCGCAATAACAAAACTCCACGCATTAAAAAGAATACTGTCTGTTTCAAGGTTTAGCACCATCACCAAGGTAGCCGCCATATAAAATAGTGGCGGCACTTCGAATACATTATTCAAATTATTGGTTACTTTAGTTAGGTATGAAGGTGGCTTAGCGCCTTTAAAAACTTCAAAGTATTTCAAATCAACTTTCTTTGTGTACAAAGCAGACATTCTGGCAATAAACAGCAGCCCAAACAAAATTAACACCAAGAGCAACATCATTGATAACGGATAAATCATTTAACCCTCCATACGAGTATGCAACAGCTTATTAAAACCATCTAGTTCATTTCCTACCGTTAAGAACGGTATCCCGTCTATTTAAAAAGCCTCAGCCCCCCTAACGGGAACTGAGGCTTAATGTACTCGCTCAATGCTGAAGAACTTGAGCGCTAAGCTTCAGCACCTAACGGCTTAAATTTAATAATGAGTAAAGGCAACAACGTCATATTCGCCAGTAACGCAGCAACCATTGAGAAGCCCGTTAGCAGACCAAAATAGATAGTGGGCATAAAGTTCGAGAACGCTAAGATAGAGAACCCTAGGGTAATGGTAAGAGAGGTGTAATACATGGCTCTACCAATGCTAGCGTGACTACGTTCTGCGGCAAGCCAGTAATCACGGCTCTTACTGTATTCATTTCTAAAACGATCCACATAGTGAATTGAATTATCGACAGCTATCCCTATACAAATCGCGGCGATGGTTATCGTCATCATGTCCAAAGGTATTTTAAGCCAACCCATCAACCCAAGAACCATACCCGCTGCCATGATGTTTGGAACAATAGCGATAGCGGCTAGGCGTAAATTTCGAAATAGCCCGGCAAGCATCAGCAAAATGGCAACAAAGACAACGCCCAGCGTCAAGATTTGAGAACGGAATAAACTTTGCAACATATTATTGTAAAGTACGACCATACCGGTCACTTTAACTTGCTCTTTTTCTAAGCCTAAATCGCGTGCCAGCCCTTGTTTGATTTTCGTTAGTAATTCACCGCGTTTCAGCGTTGGATCTGACTCGAAAACTCGAATACTGAAGCGTAATTGGTTACCATCCTCAGACATATAGGGTTTGATAAGCGATTCTTTGATGACGTCTGGCAACTTCTTATAAAGGATAGATAATTGAAAGTCATCCGTGAGAATATCCTCGTTCAGGCTCTTCATTAGTCGCACGGTTGTAGCTAACGAAATAACTTTTCCTGTCTCAGGMAAGTCGTCAATATAGTCGTGTATTTTCAATATTTCATTAAACTTTTCGCTATTAAACCAATAGCTTGTTGCCGTTARTCCTGCACCATCGCCTAGGTCTTCGTCCGCAAATTCATCGTCAAAGAACTCATCGTCCTCTTGATACTCTTCTGCATCTGCRTATANCNCTCTTCCTCCTCTTCAACGAAAAAAGAAGCCGGTGCATCAATAATTACATCTAGAGGTGTTGTGCCACCGAATTTACGATCAATTAACTCCATACCCTGATAGATTTCAGTGGAGTCTTTGTAATAATCGATAAAGCGRTTTTCRACGGTTAACWTKGYMRWKCCCCAAACRCTYARSAGAGCGARARYGAMRAASAWGGCMATWATCNCNNTGCCAYMKTRTTKSNNNTTTTTACGCGCTAANAAATYNTGTAATRRCTKCRGTRAAATCRYGRTCYTCWACGGGYTTYTCYTTSYCAAGYAAMACCAGYGCYGCMGGAAARATAGTGAAGSTAAKMAKYTGYGCAATGRYRAYGCCAAYYACCATMATCCAACCAAAATCAATMACCGGACGAATACCACTAACCAGTAATGAGCCGAATGCCACCATGGTTGTAATAGAGGTATAAAAACAGGGGACGAATTTACTTTTTACCGTCTCAAGAATCAGCTCGCGTTGGCTCTCTTCATTGCCCTCGTTTAGCAACTCTCTATACCGCACAATCAAGTGTACTAATAGCGAAAGCGTCAAAATAAGTAATAACGAAACAAAATTTGAGGACACCACTGTCACTGGCCAATTTAAAAGACCCAACATGCCAATCATAGTAAAGCCAGACACAGCACAGGTCACCATCGATAGAATAACCCAGCGTGGGCGTCTGAAAATAACTGTCAGAAGAATAATTAAAATAACAAAAACACTGGCCCCAAAAACTGATAAGTCATGACGGACAAAGTCGATCGAGTCACTAACAATCATTGGAACGCCGCCAAGAAACATACTGGCGAACTGCCTATGATCATCCATGATTTTTCGCACAGCTAAAACGTCTTCAGTTAGCTTAGCCTGTGTTGTAGCATTGTAAGTATCAAACTCATCTGAAGCGATTTGCAATAGTTGAGCATCATCTAAGGAAAGCTCCCCATCTAGTTGCTTCGCACGTAGTACATTGCGTTTAGCCAACAAGCTTGCTCGCACTTCATCTTTTTTAAACGTTACTTGTAACGCTGTTGACTCTCCATCACTACTGATCAGAAGATTACGGTACAGCGGGCTATTAAGAAATTCCTGCTTGGCCAACTCACGGTCAACGTTGGGGCTGCGTAGCGTGTTAATCCCCTCGCTTAACTCTAAAAGAGTGACCGGCGGGCTTTTTATTAGTGGGACATCTAAAATCGTTGTAACAGAACCCACTCGCTCTATTGCTGATAGCTCCGCGCTTAAACGTTTCAAGTCGTCTAAAACCTCATCGGAAAAAATATCCGCTTGCGGCGTATAGGTGATAATTAAACTGTCATCGGAACCATATTGTGCTTTGATTGTACGGTAATATTTAAGCGACTCATCATTCTCAAGTATCAGCGTATCAGCAGAGGCATCTAGTCTGAATTTTGGGGCATAACTGCCCACTGCCATAACGATAAGGCTCATTATTATCAATGTGACAATAGGGCGCCCTAAAATAATTTGGTTATAAACTGTTAATAACGTTGATGACATCTATCTGGTATCCAATTTTGATCTTCCATTAACAAATCGGGCATGTTTTACGCCATCTAAACCACCCATATTTAAGAAAATTATCATACCGTTTTTATACCGTTTGATAAATGTCTTTTATCTATAAATGCTCCGTTACAAAAAGCCAATCCGCACAAAAAGATTGCCCACCCAATGTGGTTGTAATACTTAAAATTCTTTTCAAATAAAATTATTGTGCAAGATTTTCCAACTGTCCAAGGTCATAAAGACAGGGGGCAAACTTGTTTCCTTACTTTTTCAAATTATTTAGGAGTTTCAACATGAATGCATATAAAACAACAGGTATCGCTTTAGCTATCGCTGCAGCTGGCATGATCGGCGCTACATCGGCTGTCGCAAGCCCTGACTCAAGTAAAAGTGCTACTGAAATTGTTCACTGCTACGGCGTTAATAAATGTGGCGGTCACAATGATTGCAAAACAGCCAAAAATTCTTGCATGGGCAAAGCATCATGCAAAGGTACTGGTTATGTAAAGGTATCAGAAAAAGCATGTGATGATATTGGCGGTACAGTCGGCAAATAATCCTTACCGATGACTGGAGGGTCATTGCGCTTTAAATTTTCAGGCGCAATGGCTACTCTTTTAACTTAAACTTATAAAATAAATGAGTAAAGATAACACGCGCCCCTTCTTAGGTTTTGGCCTTGGCTTACGTACAGAGCACTATCAGTACGTAATTGAGTATAAACCTCAAGTTGATTGGTTTGAAATTTTATCTGAAAACTATATGGTTCCCGGCGGCAAACCATTAGCAAATTTGGACAAAATTCGCACAAACTACCCAATGGTCATGCACGGTGTGTCTATGTCGATTGGTAGCACCGACCCGCTCAATACGCGTTATTTAAAGGACTTAAAAACACTCATCGAGAGAGTCGAGCCTTTTTGGTATTCCGATCATTTATGCTGGACCCACGCCCATAACATTAACAGTCACGATTTATTACCGCTTCCTTATAACGAAACCACCATTCAACATTTAGTCAGCCGCATCAATCAAGTGCAGGAGTTTATCGGCCGCCCGATGCTTATCGAAAACCTATCCAGTTATGTCACTTATAACGATTCAGAAATGAGTGAGTGGCAGTTCTTAAATGAGATTGCTAGACGTTCAGGTTGTTTTATTTTGCTCGACATCAACAACATCTTTGTCAGCGCCCACAATCACCAATTCAACCCTAAAGACTACATCCATGGCATTGATAAGAAACACGTTATGCAGTTTCATCTGGCAGGACACAGCCAACAAGATGAAATGCTCATCGATACCCACGATCATAGCGTCTGCGACCCTGTTTGGGATTTGTACCGTTACGCCTTAAGTAGGTTTGGAGCCGTCAGCACAATGATTGAGCGTGATGACAACATTCCATCGTTTATAGAACTCCGTGAAGAACTTTCAATAGCCGAAAAAATTGCCTCAGATGTATTAAGTCCTGAACAATTAATTATTTCTGGAAAACCTGTTTTAAAAAGTGCTGCCTAATGTCTGATCTACAAAAATTACAGCATGGGTTTATAGATTATTTAGTTGGCAGTGAAACCGATATCGCTCGTCACATTCAGCCCAACTCCGCACTGTCAGCCAAAGAACGGCTAAATATTTATGCCTATGCGTATAAAGCCCGTTTAAAAGAAGCCATAACTACCGATTATGAAATACTGCATAGCTACTTAGGCGATGAACAATTTGAACAGCTATTACAACACTACATTAGCAAGCATCCGTCGCAAGAAACCAACCTACGCTATTACAGCACGAAAATGGCTAGTTTTTTACGCACAGAAGTACCCTTCAACAACTTGCCCATACTCAGCGAAATCGCTCAAATTGAAGCCGCTTTCACCAATAGTTTTGACGCCAAAGACGTTGAGCCGACTACGTTAAAGCAACTATCATCACTACCGCCAGCAGCATGGGAGAATTTAAAATTCATCTTTCATCCAGCGGTGCAAATACTAACTTTAGAATTTAATAGTTTCGAGACATGGAAAGCACTCACTGATGAAAAACAACCACCAACAAGCAAACAATTCAACTCCCCCAACGCTTGGCTATTATGGCGTGATATCGAACTGATAACGCATTACCGGCCCTTGCCAGCCAGTGAGCATGCTGCGCTAAAACTAGCCCTACAAGAAGAATCATTTCCAACTATTTGCGAGAGCTTATTAGAATATTTCAGCGAAGATGAAGTACCGATAAAAGCCATTTCATATCTTCAAGTTTGGGTTCACGAAGGCTTTATTACAACGTTAAATATAAGCTAACGAAGCCTCATTAAAAATAATTGTCAGGTAATGAGTTGTCGTCGTTTATGGCACGCTAAACGACCTAATGCTTGGTTAAGTTATTGGCAAAATAAAAAATGGCAATCACGCTTTGGTAGGAATCGCCACTTAGACTGTGGTCAAGAAACTTACGCTCTAATGTGCCGCTCTTCAATTAGAACTCATCCAACAATCTTTCGAGTTCCCTGATTGTATTAACCGTATCATTATATTTATCTTCCATGCTCTTAATTGCATGAACATTGCGGTGGCTGAACTCCATCGACGTACCCAGCTGTGTGTTGATGTCAGATATTTTCTCACCGATTAAATCAAGGCTTTCCATGTCTTGTGCGAAATTTCCGGTTGTTGTGTTTAATATTTTCGTATTATCACTTATTTGTGTCGACACTTGGTTTGACGTGTCAATTAAAGCAGATAGGTCAGAAACACCTTTTTGCATTTCATTATTAATGTCAGTGATATTAGAAATGACAAAACTAACTGTTTTATTCGCTTCATTCAGTGAATCTGTTGTGCGTGTTGCCAGTTGCCTAACTTCATCGGCAACAACTGCAAAACCGCGGCCTTGCTCGCCCGCTCTTGCCGCTTCAATTGCCGCATTCAGTGCTAATAAATTGGTTTGAGCGGCAATGTTATTAATAACATCTAACACACTGTTTATCTGTGTTACATCGTCCGATAATTTAAGTAGTTTTTGTGAAACCTCTGTTTCCACTTCAACATTTCGTTCAATACTATTCTTTAGAGCACTCATAGATTGATTGGCTTCATTCATCAAATCATTCGATTTTCTAATGTTATCTAATACCACTCTAGTTGACCGTATTGCATCGTTTGTAGACTCTGCTATTGAGCCGCTTTCAGCGCTAGAAGTAGTTAGCTCATCACTCATTTTCTGAGAATCGTCAATGGCTTCGCGCGAGACCGACGAATATTCTTGAAGTGTTTGTTGAATACTCTCATTGTTACTTTTAGCTTTTAAAACAACCTGCCTAATCTGCTCTATAAATTGATTAAAGTTTTCTCCAATAACAGACAACTCGTCATTTGTATTTAAAATGCGATCCTCACGCTTTAATTCATCAGAAATATATTCAATGGGTTTCACCACGTATTTGCGCACAACAAACGACAAAATTAACAACACACAAAGATCCACAGTTGCCATTAATATCAGCTGAAACGTCATCGCCGATTCAGCTTTATCAACTAGGATCTGAACGGTCGATAATTTTTCAGCATAATGGCATAACCAACCACTTTCCCATTAAAACCATTAATTGGAGTACTGGTGAAAAAGAAATTATCACTTTTACCCGATTGCCTGATATCTAAACTCTTTAATTCGTCAAACAGTTTTTGATTGAGGCCTTTTCTATCTGAAGCCAACACGAATTGGTCGTTTATTTTTGGTGCGGACGCCAGCACTTTTGCAATACTCAGGTACTTCTTATCCATTAAAATAAAGCCTTCTACCCCGCTAGGGAATTAAGGCTTGATGTAGTTAGTGGATTTTTGAAGAAATTAAATCTTCGGTCTGTAGGTTAAAAATCCATCATGAAATTAACTGAACCTACATTTCCGTTATAGTCAGCAGATGAAAGATTAGAGTCTGCATTAATATATTCATAACTCAACTTAACGCTCATATCATCGCCCAATGATTTAATCAGGTCGATATTAACAAGGCCCTGCTCATCGTCTCTCTTTTGAGCAATACTTGCTGTTACATTATCGTAATCACGCCAGTAGTGTTGATAACTTACTTTTAACTTCACATCCGAGTTCATCATCAAAGGTGTAGACAAACCAACTTTAACCAGCGCACCTTGATAATCCAGCTCGCCATCTTTTGCATTCTCATCTTCTGCTCGAAGCCTTAAGACTACATGGGCCGTTATCCATAAAGAAATAGAAATTATCCAGTGAGATGCTGTGTTGTGTTGCTTTGCGTCGCGACCAGATGTTGAATCGAAATCTTTATCCAAGTATGCGTAGCTCAGAAGGTGATACCAGCTTTCGGCGCCGCTAAAGCCGACCGATGGCGTTACTGTATACGAAGCATATAACTCACTTCCACCCAGGTAAATTCTTGAATAGCCGTAGGATAAACTCGTGTCGAGGTCACCAATTTCCCATGAACCTAAGACTGACAACGTATGTATTTGCAAATCAAAATCATCATACGTTTCGTGCAAACTTTGATAAAAATCGTACGTTAGATCAAGCTCTTTTCCGTTGGCTTTAATGGGTGTGTAGCTAGTTCCAAAGTCAAAAACAGCCGCTACATCCGACTCGCCCGTTGTCTGATCCAAAGATGGAACGGAGATATTGTCGTCATACTCTAACCCAGCAGATACAGTGAACTTTACATCTTCGCTGGCAAATGCTGATGAGGACGGTAATGTCGCAAACGC
>JAESRY010000095.1 GCA_016764415.1 Cycloclasticus sp.
TTCTTTTTGTATATGCAGTCATAACATTAATCCTAATTAGCTGGATTCTATTCGACAATTACTCAATCGACGGTTTTACTAAAGTATCGTCTCAAACCTCCATCATAAAAAACGAAATATTGTTAATGCTAAATGGCGACTTTGCTCATTTGAGTCATGCAAAAGTTTTCTTAAACACCCTAAACCCACAAGAATTTTCTGAAGATTACGCTTTAGTTGTATTATTTTTCACGTTTATTGCATCCTAGTAACAGAGGTTTTTTCCTCCTTAAGCCCCTTTTATGCTGCGGGGTTCGCACTTGCAATATACAAACGGAGTTTCTTACCGCTTTCCACGATGAAGAAACCTTGGGTAATACTTGTCCTCCTAAACCTAATTGTTTTATGCGCCTTCCTCATGCCCAGGTTCTTTCTTGCAGGCCGGTACCCTATTGCCCTTGCCTTAACACTCGCTCTAGCCTTGCCCTTTATAGCCCACTCTATCTTTAAACAATTTCGCGAGCGAAATTTAAGTAATCGACATAAGGTTTCATTAAAAATAGTTGGCGTACTGTTCATTCTTTTGAGTATTGATGGACTCGTTTCCACCGGAGCAAGTAAAAGCTACCTAAAAGACGCAGGGCAGTGGATTGCAGCTTCGCAAACTACCCAACAATCAACTCTATTCACAAATAATCAGTCCGTCAGCTTTTATGCTGGCAGTCAAAATGGCAAGCGGATTAGAGAACATAATTTCAATGCTATTTTGCAGAAGATTAAAAATAATAAGTCCTGAATTCGGATAATAAGTGCAATTTCTTAGAGTAGATGGCCAGCTGTTATAGTTCAGCTATTTTCTCGCCAAAGGAAATTGCTTTAATGAAATATAAACAGCTGACACAAGAA
The DNA here is from genome assembly GCA_016764415.1 of Cycloclasticus sp. Lineage (GTDB taxonomy): Bacteria > Pseudomonadota > Gammaproteobacteria > Methylococcales > Cycloclasticaceae > Cycloclasticus. The sequence continues at coordinate 886 of JAESRY010000095.1, forward strand.
GAACGATACCAGATTTACGCCTTTAAAAAAGCAGGACGCACTCAAAAAGAAATAGCTGAAGAATTAAAACGTTCACCATCATCAATTTCGAGGGAGTTGCAGCGAAACAAAGGGTATAGAGGATATCGGCCCAAGCAAGCTAACCTGCTTGCAGAGCAACGTCGGAAACGTTCTTTTAAAGCTATAAAGTTAACCCGTGAAGTCAGCGCCTGGATTGATAAATTACTGAGCAATGATTTGTCTCCAGAGCAAATAGCAGGGCGATTAGATTTAGAGAATAAAATCACCTTGCACCATGAAACGATCTATCAATATATTTATAAGGACAAAGCCAGTGGTGGTGTGCTCTACAAACAGTTAACTAGAGCCTGTAAAAAGTACAAAAAACGATACGGCCATTATGATACGCGCGGCCAACTTGCTAACCGGACTAGTATTGATGAACGCCCTGATATTGTTGATTTAAAATCAAGAATTGGTGACTGGGAAGGAGACACAGTGATTGGGAAAGGACGTAAAAATGCGTTCGTCACAATGGTTGAGCGCAAAACACTCTATACAGTAGTACAGCGGATAGAAAGCAAGCACGCTAACATAACAGCAGATGCGCTTATTGATGCCATGATGCCACACAAAGAGAAGATTTTCACAGTGACACTAGATAATGGAAAAGAGTTTGCGCAACATGTGAGGATAGCTGAAAAGTTAGGGCTGGATGTTTATTTTGCTCACCCGTACTCATCATGGGAGCGTGGTATAAATGAGAATACTAATGGTTTGCTTAGACGTTATTTCCCTAAGGGAACAGATTTTATGGCACTAGGCGAAGAAGAAATACAAGCGGCTGTTTATAAGCTCAACCACCGCCCAAGAAAAACGCGAGGGTATAAAACTCCTCATGAATTATTTACGGGGCAGTCAGAGAAATTACTGGCTGCATAAAACAATTGCACTTAATACTTGAATTCAAGCTTTAATACTTTAATACTTTAATACTTTAATACTTTAATACTTTTTTTTAAATTTAGGCTAAACTTAATTCAACACTTTTTCACTTAAAAAGAGGTTACTTAATTATGCTTGAACCATCTAATCATCGAAAATTCGACCGAATTAGCGCAGAATGCGATATGGATTTCACACACCCGAGTACTGGCGTTAAAGGTTCTGCTCATAGTATTAACCTTAGTGCCGCAGGAATTTTATTTAGAACACGCGACAAGCTAACACAAGGCGAGGCATTAAGTATTTCCGTCAAGCCAGTTAACCCCATTACGCCGCCGTTAAATGCAATCATCGAAATTGTTCGTGTTGTCCCTGTCGACGGTGATGAATATGAAGTAGCTGCCACCATTGAAGGCATTAAGGGCGTATAAAGGATTNTAATTTGTACCGCATTACTAAAAATTTAAACTTTTGTTATGGGCACCGGTTAATGAATCACCCCGGTAAATGTCGCCACCTCCACGGTCATTCTGCCCGCGTTTCTATTACGCTAGAGTCGGCCGAATTAAACGAACAAGGCATGGTTTGCGACTTCTCGGACATTAATAAATACGCGGACAAATGGATAAGCGAAACACTTGACCATAATATGCTATTGCATAAAGACGACCCCATTCTTCCTGCTTTAAAAATTGCAGGTGAACGCCACATGGTGGTTGACGAACACCCAACGGCAGAATTTCTTGCCAAACTCATTTATGAACACGTTGCCAAGGGTGGATTCCCTGTAACAAACGTATCAGTTTGGGAAACTGATAGTGCTAACGCCAGCTATTCATCGAGTTCATGCTAAATCAAGTTAGGCCAATAAATAAATCGCTTTGCCTACAAATGTTGTGCGAAGAGAACTACGCCAAACTACTCAGGTTAATGCCTAATATTGAGCNAAAAAACGTTRGTAACGCCATTATCCACGGTCAAATACTTGCAACTGGCCCTTTTACTGTAACTATCTTATTAAGCCAGTCCAGCCAAATAACCGCTTTATCTACTCCGCTTTTCAGGTGTCGCGTTTACTTGGATACCAAATCCGTCGAAGTGATCAGTATTGAAGGCGAACACTCTTTTGCCGATCAGCACATCAACTCACCTAGAGGCGTGCTTAATAAAAAATGGGCAATAAATTATTTTTTAGAAAAATGGCTGAGCTTTCAACTAGGCCTATTAAACATCAAGCAACCACGCCAATTCACCACTAAAGCTGAACTCACTTAAAAGGTTCTTTCTCACGTTCAACGTGAAATGTCGGCAGCTTAAAATCAAAAAAAGTTCACCCGCCTGTTAGTTAGGCTTCTTTCTACTCAATTTAAAGACAACCGGGCTCAACAATAACAGCGCAATTAAGTTGGGTATTGCCATCAGACCGTTCAATACGTCCGCGACTAGCCATAAGAAATTTAAATCCATCATTGCCCCCAAGGGGATAACAAGTACCCACGTCATTCTGTACCAAGGAATGACCTTCACACCCAAAATATATTCAGCGCAACGCTCGCCATAATAGCTCCAACCCAACAATGTGGTTAAAGCAAAAACAGCCAAACCAATGCTGACTACATACTGGCCATATCCGGGTAAGCCCATACTAAATGCACGTGCTGATAAAGATGCTCCTGTCTCACCACTGGTCCAGCTGCCTGTCAAAATAATCACTAAGGCGGTCATCGTGCAAATAATGATGGTGTCGATAAACGTCCCCAACATGGCGATTTTACCTTGCCGAACAGGGTCATTAGTTTTAGCCGCCGCATGAGCAATAGGCGCAGTGCCTAAACCTGCCTCGTTAGAAAAAACACCTCGCGCCACACCAAAACGAATCGCCGCCATGATGCCCGCACCGGCAAAACCACCCGCGGCCGCGGTACCTGTAAACGCATCATTAACAATTAACATGAGAGCTGTTGGCACCGAATCTAAACGTTGCACAATAATAATGCCTGCAGCCAACACGTAAGCAATACTCATAAATGGCACTAACTTCGAAGCAACTTGACCAATACGTTTAACGCCGCCCACCAATACTACATAGACTATAGTCGCCATGACCAAACCCGTTTGCCATGCCTCAATACCGAATGTGCTATTGAGCGCGTCCGCGACCGAGTTCGCCTGGATTGTATTGCCAATACCGAAAGCGGCAATTGAACCAAAAAATGCGAAAAGGAAGGCTAGCCAGCGCCACTTTTCACCCAAACCATTTTTAATGTAATACATAGGCCCGCCGACATACGCGCCCTTCTCATCTACTTCACGGTAATTAACAGCAAGTACTGCTTCAGCGTATTTAGTTGCCATACCCACTAAGGCGGTTATCCACATCCAAAAAATAGCACCCGGGCCACCTAGAAAAATCGCCGTAGCAACGCCAGCAATATTACCCGTGCCAATCGTAGCCGCCAATGAAGTCATTAACGCACTAAATGGGCTGATTTCCCCATCGTCTAAATCATTACTTTTACGTCCACGCCATAACAGTGAAAAGGCTTCTGGCAATTTTCTTATCGGCAAAAAGAACAAGCCCAGCATGAGGTACAGACCCGTGCCGAGCAATAGGGCCAGAATTACAGGGCCCCAAACAAAACTGCTGATTGAATTAAGCAACTGTGTTAATGTTTCCATACGATTTTTCTGCCTTACATAGTATAAATTTGACACCACCTAACAAAAAGGTGATTTCTTTTTTGCATTATTACAGCTTAAAGGCCTTCAATCCATTTATTCATTATTTGCAAGGTAAAAACTATGTATAGCCAACAATCCCCGTATTGTGTTGACGTAAAAAAAGACGACGAAGTTTATATTTGCCAATGCGGCAAAACATCGAAGGAACCGCTATGTGATGGTAGCCATAAACAAACTGATGGCATCCGCCCATTAATATATAAAGCGCAAAAAGATGAGTCACTATTCGTTTGCGGCTGTGGAAATTCAGCCAATATGCCCTGGTGTGATGGTAGTCATAAAAAATAGTATTTATTAATCATATGACAACACCTACCAACCTTTTAGCTGATTTTTTTGACTCTGACGAACTAACAGATGACGCCATGTATTTCCTTGAAATGCATGGGTTTCTAACAGCCTTAGCCGTTCAACCGGGCTCATTCAGCCAACAACAAATTATTACTGAAATACTGGCTGACAACAAAACCAGCCCTGCCATTTCAACGGCACTTATCGAGTTGCAAAAAGACATTGAACAAGCTCTGCTAAAGGGTGACTTTCCTGATATAACCAGCGCTGAAGAAGACGAAGACTCACTGACGCTTTGGTCATCGGGTTTTATGCAAGGTGTTTTCAGCCAAGAAGACGTCTGGTTTGCAGAGCACCCTGAAGAAGTAGCTGAGCTCACATTACCCATCCTTAGTTGTTCAGAATTGCTAGAAGAAGATTTGGGTGATATCAGCCAGAATGATGAACTACTCGATGACATGGCCGACAAAATCCCTGACTGTGTGATTGGTTTATATTTGTTATTCAATAGCCCAGAAGGCCATTAACTCATCTTTTGTTAGGCAATTCAGTTTTACAAAACCCTTGCGTTAGGGACCTTGCCTGGGTTATTTCCAACCCACCCATTATTCAAAGCACGCACGGCAAGCAAAGCTGGAGTAGTACAGACGATTGGACTGGCTATTCCCACGCATTCCAGCAACAACTCATTAAACTCGATAACGACCCAAGCGAGCTCATCGAACTGCTAGAAAGCCAGCATGACCATCGTTTAGGCCATCGGTTTGAAACTTTACTCACTTACTGGTTTAAGCATAATGGACGCCATCAAATATTAGCGCAAAACCTACAAGTTAATGATGGACAGCGCACCCTTGGTGAATTCGATTTTATTGTGAAAGACTTACTCACCGGTAAAGTGCAACACTGGGAAGTAGCGTGTAAATTTTACTTAGGTATCAACAATACCAAGACGACCGAAAACTGGGTTGGCCCAATGCTAAAAGACCGCTTGAGTATTAAGTATGATGCCATGCAARACCGACAAAGTTTGTTATCGGAACAACCGCCCGCTCATCAAGTCCTAAAAGAAAAAGGCATTAATATTGATCAACGAATCTGCCTAATGAAAGGGCGTTTATTCCACCCTTTCCAACAAAAAACCATTTATCCGTCCCTCATTGCTAGTCACCATCAACAAGCCACATGGCTTAGGCCCAATCAGTTTTTAGATACCTACAAGGAAACGACTTTTCGTTGGTTAGCCCTCAACAAAAACCAGTGGATGGCATCACAAGTATATTCATCACAACTCAATTATCTAAATACCCAAGACATGCTCGACTTCTTCCTAAGCCGCGAAAACACTCGCCCGCTTTGTATTGCCGGTTTCAGTGACAAAAAATCAACTGTCATTGAAACAGAACGATTATTTTTGGTTGCAAAAGACTGGGCAATATAAGCCAACATCACTGATAATACACCCCAACAAATGACAACATCGTGATAAAGCATTGAGCAACGACATTGACCAACCCATAGAAAAAATCACCATTAATGGTTGTGAAATAACCGTATTGGGAACAGCGCACGTATCACAAGCCAGTGCAGATGCTGTGAAAACATTAATCACAGACAATGACTACAGCGCCGTTGCAATAGAACTGTGCCCCAGTCGTTACAACGCTCTGATTGACCCTGAAAGCCTCGCTCAGATGGATTTATTTAATGTTATTAAAAATGGTAAGGCAGCGATGGTTACCGCCAGTTTAGCGCTCGGTGCTTTCCAGCAAAAGATGGCGGATGAATTGGGCATTGAACCCGGCGCAGAAATGAAAATTGCCGCTAACATGGCAAAAGCTGATCACTTACCCGTTTTGTTGATAGACCGCGAAGTAGGCACCACCTTAAAGCGCGTGTACCGAAACGTGCCGTGGTGGAAACGTATGGAGCTTTTTTCTGGTCTACTAGCCAGCGTGATGTTTTCAGAAAAAATTAGCGAAGAAGATATCGAAAAGCTCAAAGAAGGAGACATGTTAGACGCTACCTTTTCTCAATTTGCCGAGTCATCCAGTGAAATTTACAACCCGTTAGTTAACGAAAGAGATCAATACATGGCTCGCCGTTTGCACGACGAGGCCAAGTCTGGTGAGCACCAAAGCATCCTAGCTGTCGTCGGCGCGGGGCATTTAAAAGGCATTAAGAAATATCTGGAAACAGAACTAAGTAATGTTAAAAGCCTTGAGGAACTCGATAGCATACCGGCCTCAAGCCGCTGGCCTAAACTCATTCCTTGGGTCATTGTTGGGCTTGTCTTTATTGGTTTTGGCCTTGGTTTCAGCCGCGCGCCTGAACTGGGTTGGCAGCTCATTATAGAGTGGGTTGTTATCAATGGGGGCTTATCCGCTTTAGGTGCTTTATTAGCAGGCGCCCATCCACTTACCGTTTTAACCGCTTTTTTAGCCGCCCCACTAACCTCGCTAAACCCAACCGTTGGCGCAGGTATGGTTACCGCTGCGGTTGAGGCATGGATACGAAAACCTCGTGTTGGGGACTTTTCAACGCTTAAAAAAGACACCGTTCATGTCACTGGCTGGTGGAAAAACCGTGTATCTCGAACTTTATTGGTCTTTATTTTTAGCACCATTGGCTCTGCGGTAGGCACTTACATTGCGGGGTTTAGAATTTTTGAGCAGCTAAGCTAACCATCTAGTTCAATCAAACCATGAACATTGGTACGTACTTGTTGGCTCATCACTAAGCCTGCATCATCAATAATGGAATTTAGTACCGTACCGTACGTTAGCTTACCTTTGTCATTCGCCCAGATAATACCCTCGTTATAGAGCATCTCAATAAATCCTTTGAATAGCGCCTTGTCGAAGAATTCCGGGGAATTTAAGCCGTTTAATTCTGACAGTTTTTCTGCCGTAACACCGCAGAGTTTTTCCAATTCAAAACGAGTAAAAGCACCGTCACTGTTTTGCTTCAAGATTAATACTGTTAAGTAAAAACGCTCTAAACTCAGCAATACACCTCTAGATAGAAGAAGAATCGCGTGCTGGTTTTCAGCATTAACTGACAGCTTATCGCCCGATTGGTTAATAACGCCTTGCTCTAGCAAACACTCGATGACCTTACTGGCTGCTAAACTAATTTGTCTATTAGTCCAATGCATGGATAATTCATCCTTCAAGAAAGGGTAAATTAATTTAAACCAATGCACGACCTTCTTTTTACTTAGCGAGTCATGGCTTAAGAAACAACAGGCAATAAATGACGGCAATACAAATAAATGCACCACGTTATTACGGAAATAAGTCATCAATATCGCTTCGGTACCCTCTACATAAATTTGCCCTGTATCCGCCGACCTTTTCACAACACCAAACTGCTCGCCATAAGCGATAATTTCACTTGATGTTAACTCGACACGCGTGACATCTTGCGTGTATGGAGCCATTGCGAGTAATGCCAAATAAATATCCAACTGCTTTTTAAGCGTACTATCAGTCATGGATTGCTCTGGCGCATTCAGCAGCGCCATGGCTAGTAGACCCATAGAATTAACGTGGGTCGCATCATTGATGCCCGACATAATCTTCTCACCCAGCTTATTGACAACTGAGGCCACCAGCTCTTTGTTATCCGCACTGTTTTCTCGGCGCCAACCTGGACTCTCACCTTCAATCAGTTTATCTAAGTAAATCGGCTCACCAAAGTTCACGTGAACCTGACCAAAGTGATCTTTCAGCGCTTTGAATGAACGCAAAACACCCATCA
>JAESRY010000096.1 GCA_016764415.1 Cycloclasticus sp.
TGACGAAATCAGATTTTGCTAACAGCTCATCAACTGTATTAGCTGATTCAATAGATGAAGATAACTGCCATGCACGCTCAACTGTAATAGCCGGGTCAAAACCAACAACACCCATGCCTAAATCTTGCGCTGTATTTGCTACTGACGTGCCGATGGCGCCAAGGCCAATAACCCCTAATGTGCGCCCTGGCAATTCAAAGCCAACAAAGTTTTTCTTAACTTGCTCTACTTCTTTAGCGATAGATTCATCATCGCCTTCTAAGTTTTTAGCACATTCCCATGCTTGGCAAATATTACGGCAAGCCAACAACATACCTGTTAAAACAAGCTCTTTAACGGCATTAGCATTAGCACCCGGCGCATTAAAAACAGGTATACCTAATGCGCTCATTTTTTCAATCGGGATATTATTCACGCCAGCGCCTGCACGGCCAACGGCCAACACACTGTCTGGAATATCCATATCATGCATTTTTAAAGAACGAAGCATGTATGCATCAGGGCTTTGCATTTCTGATGCAACTTCATAAGAATCCCTAGGGAATTTCTCTAATCCTTTTACAGAGATATTGTTTAATGTTTGAATTTTGTACATAGTTACTGCCTTATTAATTTAACTGTTGTTGTTTTACGCTTTTGTTCTTTCGAACTCAGCCATCATGCTGATAAGCGCGTCCACGCCCTCTTCTGACATAGCATTATAAATACTGGCTCGCATACCACCAACCGAGCGATGGCCTTTCAATGTTTCTAAACCCGCTGCTTTCGCTTCACTAAGGAAAAGTGAGTCTAAATCTGCATTTGCTAACGTAAAGGTCACATTCATTCTGGATCGTGACGCCACTTCAACTGGATTTGCGTAGAAACTAGAACTATCAATAGCCGCATAAAGCTTCTCTGCTTTACGAATATTCCGTGCTTCAATAGCCGCAACGCCGCCTTGTTCTTTAAGCCATTCAAACACTAAGCCCATTAAATACCAGCTGTATGTTGCCGGTGTATTGAACATAGAACCCGCATCTGCATGGTTTTTATAGTCCATCATAGACGGCGAACCCGCTTGTACATTACCGATCAAATCTTCACGAACGATAGTAAGCGCGATGCCTGAAGGCCCCATATTCTTTTGGCCGCCAGCATAGATCACAGCAAATTTACTCACATCAATTTCTCTGGACAAGATGTTTGATGACATATCTACAACTAAGTCTAAGCCACCCACGTCTGGCGCATCTTGAAACTCAACACCGCCAATTGTTTCATTGCTGGTGTAATGTAGATACGCCGCATCTTGGTCAATATTCCAACTATCTAACGCAGGAATAGACATAAAGTTGTCATCTTCTGAGCTCGCTGACAACGTCACGTCACAATGAATTTTTGCTTCTTTAATCGCTTTTTTTGACCAAGCGCCTGTGTTCACGTAGCACGCTTTATTGTTACCATTTAGCAAATTCATTGGCACCATAGAAAACTGCGTTGTCGCGCCACCTTGTAAGAAAAGAACTTTGTAATTAGCGGGAACATTCATCAGCTCGCGTACATCAGATTCAGCTTTTTCAGCAATCGAGATAAAGTCTTTACCGCGATGACTCATCTCCATTACAGACATGCCTGAGCCTTGCCAATCAAGCATTTCACGTTGGGCTTTTTCTAGCACGGGTAGCGGGACGGTAGCAGGGCCAGCGCTAAAATTAAAAACTCGGGACATCTATTTTTCCTTAAAACTATTAATCTGTATTTTCATCGTCAGATGGAGCTTCATCACTGGGCTCATCTGTTTCATCTTCGTCTAAAACCGCAATACGATCTAAGCCGATGACTTTTTCATTCTTCCCTGGGCGGATAACACGTACACCCTGTGTGTTTCGACCCAATACTGAAATTTCATGCGTGCGCGTTCTAACCAGCGTACCGCCATCAGTAATCAGCATAATTTCATCTGTATCATCAACCAGTACAGCGCCGACTAACGCACCATTACGTTCACTGGTTTGCATAGCAATAACACCTTGCCCGCCACGTTTGTGAATAGGGTATTCTTCAATCTGCGTGCGTTTTCCGTAACCGTTTTCGGTAAGCGTCAATACTGTACCTGGTTCAGAAATAATCAAAGAGATAATGCTTTCGCCTTCTTTTAAACGCATACCTCTAACACCGCCAGCCGTACGACCCATCGCTCTAACGTCAGATTCTTTAAAGGTTGCCACTTTGCCTGAACTAGCAAATAGCATCACATCTTTATTACCATCGGTAACAGCCACTCCAACTAACGTATCTTCACCGCGYAAATCTATGGCAATTTTGCCATTTGCACGAGGCTTCTCAAATTCTTTAATAAACGTCTTTTTAACCGTACCGGATTCAGTTGCCATGAAAATAAATTCGTCGTCATTAAATTCACGTACCGGTAATATTGCGTTAATTCGCTCATCCGACTCTAACGGCAGTAAATTAACAATCGGTTTGCCCCGTGATATTCTGCTGGCTACCGGCAAATTAAAGACACGTAACCAATACACTTTACCTTTGCTTGAAAAACACAGTACCGTGTCATGCGTATTAGCAATAAACAACTTATCGATAAAGTCTTCGTCTTTAGTATTAGCTGCCGTTTTACCCTTACCACCGCGTCGTTGAGCTGTATATGTTGTCAGCGGTTGTGACTTCACATAACCTTCATGCGACAACGTCACCACCATATCTTCTTCGGTGATTAAATCTTCTGCTGTTAGGTTTAAGAACTGAGCAACAATTTCTGTTCTGCGCTCCTCCTTGTACTCTTCAATGATTTTACGCAACTCGTCACTAATCACTGTCATCAAGCGCTTTCTACTACCAAGAATATCAAGAAGGTCATCAATAACGACCAATAAATCTTTATATTCTTGAAGGATTTTATCTTGTTCCAAGCCTGTCAAACGATGTAAACGTAATTCTAAAATAGCTTGTGCTTGCGCAGGCGAAAGATGATAACTGCCGTCCACAAGACCGTACTCTGCCTCCAATTTATCAGGGCGAGAACGATTTGAATCGGCCTTAGACAATAACTCAGATACTAAACCCGGCTCCCAAGAAGCACCCAGCAAACTAACTTTTGCTTCGGCAGGCGTTTTTGCCGCCTTAATCATCGCAATCATTTCATCGATGTTTGATAAAGCAACAGCCAAGCCTTCTAGACTGTGGGCTCTTTCGCGCGCTTTACGTAAGTCATAAATCGTTCTACGCGTCACCACTTCTCTTCGGTGATCAATAAATGCGTTCAATATTTGCTTAATATTCAAACATTGCGGGCGACCATCAATAACCGCCACCATGTTAATGCCAAACACATTTTGTAGCTGCGTATGCTGATAGAGGTTATTAATAATAACTTCAGGCACTTCACCACGTTTCAATTCGATAACCATGCGCATGCCGTCTTTGTCAGACTCGTCGCGCAGCCCTGAAATACCTTCTAGCCGACCTTCTTTTACCAGATGAGCGATTTTTTCCAGTAAGCGCGCTTTATTCACTTGATACGGCAATTCCGTTACGACAAGAGCCACCTTAGTACCAACACCTTCTTCGCCTTCAACATGGTATCTAGCGCGTAAGTAAATTTTGCCACGGCCCGTGTGATATGCCTCACGAATACCATCCGCACCATTAATGATTCCTGCCGTTGGGAAATCAGGCCCTGGAATACATTCCATAAGTTGATCAATGGTTGTTTCTGAGTCTTCAATTAGCCGCAAACAAGCAGACGTTATTTCTTCTAAATTATGCGGCGGAATATTCGTTGCCATGCCAACAGCAATGCCTGACGAACCATTGATAAGCAACAAAGGGACACGCGCAGGCAGCACAGCTGGCTCATGTTCCGATTCATCATAGTTAGCATTAAAATCTACTGTTTCTTTGTCCAAATCAGCCAGCATTTCATGCGATAACTTAGACATTCTAATCTCGGTATAACGCATAGCCGCAGCCGAATCACCATCAACCGAACCAAAGTTACCTTGCCCATCTACTAACATATGACGCATTGAAAATGGCTGCGCCATACGAACAATCGTATCGTATACAGCCGTATCACCGTGCGGATGATACTTACCAATCACATCGCCAACGATACGTGCCGATTTTTTATAGGCTTTATTCCAATCATTCCCCAGTACACTCATCGCAAATAAAACTCGACGATGAACCGGCTTTAAACCATCACGAACATCAGGCAGCGCTCGCCCGATAATCACGCTCATTGCGTAATCCAAATAGGATTGACGCATTTCGTCTTCAATATTGACGGGTATCGTTTCCTTTACGAGCTCAGTCATGTGCCGGTATCCCCTAATAATGCTAAATGATTCGAAATAAGCAAAGAAAAACCGATAAAAACAAAGGTTTGTAGCGCCTTTCTTTTGCTTATAAATTCAAGAAAATTAAAGGCGAAATTATACCTTAAATACGCCATCTCTTGATAGCTTTGTTTGCTATCAACACTGAAAGATTTTGATGAGAAAAATCAAATTATTAGGAAAACGAAAACGAAGACTAATTAGCCTAGTTAAGACTTAAGCTGATTGCTTTTTTACTGTAGAACCGGCCATCACTTCGCCGCCACTTATAACAACATTCCTACCAGCGTTCTTAGCAAGGTATACGGCCTTGTCGGCCACTTCTATCAAAATAGATTTATCGATGGGCTCAGACACCCCAGGCTGATCGACAACAAACGTTGAAACACCAATCGATACTGTTAATTCCAATGCTGGATGACCCGGTATTTCTAAAATAGCTTCACTCACTGCTTTACGCATCCGCTCGGCCGCTTCAATGCCTTTCTTTTCAGAGGCCGTTGGTAACAGCGCGACGAATTCCTCACCGCCGTAGCGAGCGAGAATATCGTTACTTCTCAGTTGATCGCGAAGTCGCTCCGCAACATGCGTTAACGCCATATCACCCACTTGATGCCCAAAGTTATCATTCACTTTCTTGAAAAAATCGATATCAATAAACAAACACGTCAAACTCTCGCCCGTTCGTAGCGAACGAAGAATTTCTTCATCGATTCGCTGTTCAAAGAAGCGTCGATTATTCACGCCTGTCAACGTATCAAACAAACTACTTCGCCTAAGCTGTTCATAATTCAACGTATTTTCCATACAAACACTAAGCACCTTTCCTAACCGTTCTAAGAAGTAGGTCGCCATATCAACCTGAAAGCGCGAGCCATCGTTGCTGGCAAAAACCATGCAGCCCAAATATACGCCCCGCCGAACCAGCGGAATAATGGCGACAGTTTCTGGGGACTTCTTTTTAGCTGGCCAAAACTCTTTAGGCAACTTATCCCTAGCTTCGCCCAACAGTATTCTTTGAGAGAGACCTAGCTTTTCTTTGAACAACGCAACGTCAGATAACAAAATCACGCTTTTATATTCATCAAACCTAAACCCATCTTCCGTAAGGAATTGGTTGATTTCGCCACTATCATCTGCCAACACTAGCGACATCGCCTCTAAGTTGAAGACCAACAAGGCATCATCATGAATATGTTCAATCAGTTCGCGCAAGGAGTTAAGAGACAGTAAGCGCATTTCCAAATCTTGGAAGCGCTTTAACATTTCTTCGTTTTTCTGCGCACGCAAAATCATGCCATCCATATGGCTCTGCAACATGCAAACCTGCGTTTCTAAATCGTCATCCATAGTACGAACTTACCCTTAATCCTTCGCAACCAGCTTTATCAAATCTTCTTCAGATAAAACCGTTATCCCTAATAATAGCGCTTTTTTCAATTTTGACCCGGAATCTTCTCCAGCAACCACGTAATCTGTTTTTTTAGACACGCTACCCGTCACCTTTGCGCCGAGCAGCTGCAAGGCCTCTTTCGCCTCAGTACGCCCCATATACGACAACGTACCCGTTAAAACAAACACTTTACCCGACAATGCTAGGCCATTTTGCGAAACAGCGCTCACATCCGGCCAATGAATACCCGACTCTATTAACTCAGCTATTACCTCTCGGTTATGCTCTAACTCGAAAAACGCAACGACGTGTTGCGCAACAATAGGACCCACATCAGGCACTTGCTCTAGCGCTTCAACAGACGCTTGTTGAATTGAATTTAAATTGCCAAAGAAATTCGCTAAACTAGCTGCTGTCACCTCCCCTACCTCACGAATACCCAGCGCGTATAAAAACTTTGCTAATATCGTAGACTTGCTTTTCTCCAATGCGAGCAATACATTTTTAGCAGACTTTTCGGCCATCCGCTCTAAACCAGATAGTTGCTCTTCAGTTAATCGATACAAATCAGCAGGCGTTTGAACCAAGCCACAACCAACCAGTTGTTCAATAATTTTATCGCCTTGGCTGCGAGAAGCATGTCCTTTTTTGACTAAGGGCAAAATACGTTTAGCTTGTTGTTGTGCCTCGATAAATTGTGCCTCACGTTCGCTGATAATCGCTTGGGCAGTTTGTACCGCAGCTTGCTGTGCAGTAATTTTTTGCTGTGTTAAGGTCAGTTTGCTTTGCGCTTGCGTGACCGCGATGATAAAGGGTTTTTGATCAATGGTAAAAAGTGATTGCCCTTTTTTAACTTGTTGATGGTTTTGTACATAAATTGTGCTGACAGGGCCGCTGATTTGCGCAGCAATACGTACTACGTGGGCTTGCACATAAGCATCATCAGTAGAGGGATGAAGTTTTGTGTAATGCCAATAATAATAGCTGCCGCTTACCGTGGTAATAGCCAGCAGCGCTAGTAAAATTAATTTGATAATGGTGGAAAATTTAAGGCTCATAACGTCGCGTAGTATAGTACAATTCTCCTCTCTTTTATATAGCACAGGGGCCTTTCATCAATGATAATTGATAGGGGTTTGACTGACAGCCAACGCTGTAATATTGCTGTACACTGTATGTAAAATACCCATAATTTCTTCTGGAATGTTACGGGTTCTATGTGCGAAGCTCTGTATCTGATGTTTGAGAAGCCATGACAGCATTAGCTATCGCTGAGTATGCAGGTGCATGGAAAAACCGCCTGGATGGGGCGCGGTTTATTGGAAAAATAATTTTTTAATACTTATTTGGAGATGACTAACATGAAGAAACTTTTATCCTTACTTTTTATCGCCTGTTTATTGAATATGGGTAATGTGTATGCTGTTTCGGCAACGTATGGTGTGGTGAATATCCAACAGGTATTAGCTCAATCGACTACGTTACAAACGTTGCGTAAAGACTTAGCAAGTAAAGTGGAAGGTTTGCAAAATCAGACCAAAAAACTTTATAACAGTGTGCAGCAAGCACAAAATGCCTTAAAGCAAGCGATAACACCGGCTGCTAAAACCCAAGCGCAACAGCAATTAAAAACAGTGCAAGATAAGTTTAAAGGCGATCTTGCCAATTTGCGAACGGTACAACAGCAGCAAGTAAAGAAACTTAAAGATGCGCTACAACAAGCGATTGCTGAAGTTGCCAAAAAGACAAAATTGCAAATCGTTTATGTAAAGCAGATGTTAGTTTATTCTAGCGATGCTTATGTTGATATTACTAAAGATGTCATTAAAGCATTGTCGTAAGCGTATCAAAACTCGCTAGCGAGCGAGTTTTTCTCTCTTATTGTTTATTACAAGGGACCTATTTTAATAGTGCGTTGCATTTTAACAAGGCTTCGGCCACTAGCGACTGCGTGTAAATTGATAAACAGTTTTCTGCTGATAAATTTCCCCAGGATGTAATAAACAACTGGGGAAATGTGTATGGTTAATTGCATCAGGATAGTTCTGTGCTTCTAAACAGAAGGCTGAATACTTCTTAGCTAAATTATTCGCCGTATAAAATTGTATACCCGGTTGCGTCGTATATACCTCCATTTTTCGTCGTGTCGTGGGTTCCCATACTTGGGCGGCTAGACGTAAATGATGCGTATCATCATCTAGAATATAAAACTGGTCGTGTCCATAACCCTTTTTTACTTGCTGTAAATGTTCACCCATACGGGTGGGTTGTAAAAAATTAACAGGGGTGTCATGAACAGTAAGCATTTTTCCATTAGGTAATAAGTGCTGCTCATCAGTGTCTACATAATGTGAAGCAGGAATACATAGTTGATGATCGAAAATGAATTGACCCATACCGGCTAAATTCCAGTAGGTATGATTGGTTAAATTAATGGGGGTAGTTTTATCAGTCGTTGCCGTATATTCGATGACCAATGCGTTACTCTCCGTGAGATCGTAACTCGCAATGATATGCACATTGCCTGGATAGCCTTCATCACCATGTGGGCTTAAATAATGTAATTTAATCGTATTGTTGCTAGCAGAAACTACTTGCCACATAACACGATCAAAGCCATTTATGCCGCCATGAATATGATGCTGTTGGTTATAGTTTTTTGCTAACGAGTAGCTTTGACCCTCACAGATGAATTGCGCATGAGTAATGCGCCCTGCAACACGGCCTATCGTTGAGCCAAAGTGAGGATGATTATTATGAATATAATCGGTTATATTATCAAGGCCCAAGGTTATTTCTTGTGCCTGGCCCTGTTGATCCGGCAGGGTACATGAAA
>JAESRY010000179.1 GCA_016764415.1 Cycloclasticus sp.
TGTATTGCATGAGCAATGGGTTGCCTTTTTGGATGAAAAAGGCCGTCAAGAAGTGTACGACAGCGATAAGTTTACGGGTGATATTTTCATGCCGCTAGGCCAGATTGAATATGTTGATGGTGGCGTTAAAATGTCGGGTCAGTGGTCGTTTGGTAGTGGCGTGCTATGGAATGATTGGATGGGCTTGGGTGCCATTGTTCAGGTTCCAGGTGAAGACCCGCAGCCCTGTTTGGTGAATGTTGAAAAGGCTCAGCTTGAAGTGATTGAAGATTGGAACCCGTTTGGCTTACGTGGCACGGGTAGTCATAGTGTGAAAGTGAAAGATGTTTTTGTTCCATGGCACCGTATTCTTCCCGTTTTAAATGCTAAAAACAAAGGTGAGCCTGTAGGCGGGCACTATTCGGATGAGCCGATTTTCAAGGTACCGTTTATGGCTTTYTTCTGTTTGGGCTTYCCKGCTATTTCMACCGGTATTKCWCAGCGYGTRGYGCGTGATTTRAAAGTWCGYGTRGAAGGYCGYCARCGAATTTTATATAAYATGAAAGAATGGGAGTCRCCCATTGCGCAACGTAACCTCGCAGAAGTGATGGTGAAGGTGGATGCTATTGAGGCGATGAACACGCGTTATGTTGACCAATTGGAAGAATGGATTGAGGCCGGTACRCCTGTTGTTTCGGAAACAGAAAAAAATAAAATGAGTGCTTGGCGTTCGCATATTRGTAAGGAAGCRTCCGATTTGGCTTTTCATGCRATGARYCTWTTAGGTGCGTCTKCWACGGGTAGTGGTGACCCGCTTGAAACGGCAGCTCGCGATGCCTTTATGGTATATATCCATTTAGGGCAAATTTATGAAGACAATATGATGGCTTATGGYCGWACKCAGTWTGGYTTRTCAGGTCAYCCTTTGYTATAARWAWTAGKTAKNATTCAACAATSASAAGGCCGTMTTGAKWWMTCRAWACGGCCTTCTTTYTTNATTWWAYAKYNGGAAANTTCAATGSAARCWACGCACACAGGTCAGGTTACGTCGTCTAAAGAAGTCAGCAAGGGGATTATTTTAATTCAAATTAAATTAATCRAGCCCGAGGTGGTGGATTTTAAAGCGGGCCAGTATTTGGCTRTTTTATTACCAGAYTCTGASAAGGTGGCTTATTACTCGATTGCTTCATCACCCAGCAAAAAAGGCACGKTAGAGCTGCTRGTTAAAGARGATAAGCATGGGGYYGGRGCGCTATATYTGTATKCCYTRCAGRAAGGTGACTCGATTAACATRCATATGCCGATGGGTGATGCWTTTTTGCGTGATGACAATGATTGTAATTTGCTATTTGTTGCCGGYGCKTCWGGCGCAAGYTATATTCGCTCGATGATTCATTATTTAGACGAAGYTAATCATTTRGCGCRCCGTGARGTGCATTAYTTCCTWGGYTGCAGGGAAGAAAGTGAGTTATTAGAGTCTGACTTTATGYRTAAGTTRGCGGCGAAACATGAAGGYTTTCAYTATCACCCTGCGTTATCRSAYCAAGARGATTGGGATGGGCATACGGGKCTCATTACAGACGTGGTTGATAAAATTATGCCCAATGATTTATCCGAATGGCAAGCTTATTCTGCCGGTTCACCAGCGATGGTGAAAGCGGTTGCKGATCAGTTGATTGCCAATAAAAACCTGATGCCGGCAAGTTTCTTTTCAGACCTATATACGCCAGAAATCTAAAAGCTAATYAGTCGTTGTAGCATTTACGCTAAATGCTTGAAGCTTGTAGACTTTGCTGATATCTTCAATTGTTCGACATTATAAAAACAACGGCTCAANTTTAATCATATGATTAAACTTCGGGCTTAAATAATTGATGTGTATGGCACTTTTCYTGCCTTATGTGTTGGAAGAATAAGGCAGCTAGATGATTGGCATAAATATTGCCTTAAMARTTGAATGAWTATGGCAAAAAAAKATATTTCAGGYATTCCCGGTCARCGRTACGTTCGAGTGACGAATRTCGTCAATGAAAAGTACGTRGAGTTTGAATTTGCTATAGAGGACCCAACCATTAATGTTGAGTTGGTGTTGCCTTTTGARCACTTTAAAAAGTTTTGTGAAAAGAATGAAGCGRAGCACTTAACSCCAGAGCAAGAAGCAGCGGTAGATTACGATAAACTCAAGTGGCGTTTTGGCGTTCCTGGGTTTGATGAAAACNAANAGNNNATTAATTTTAAAGTTTAGGAGAGATARATGAGTATTGAGATTTCAGCAAAATCCATACAACCGGTTCGCTTATCGTATGGCAAYCTAAAAGAAAGATTTGGCGATAAAAAACCAGCYTCTCGCTACCAAGARGCGGTTTACGATATTCAGCCAACRRCTAATTTCCATTACCGTCCTTTRTGGGATAAAGACCATGARTTATATGACGTTAATAAAACAGCTATCGTGATGGAAGATTGGTACAGTTTTGCAGATCCSCGWCAGTWYTACTATGGCACTTACACGATTRCKCGTGCTAAGCAGCAAGATGTGGCTGAGCATAACTTCGCGTTTGTTGATAAACGYGACTTATTTGATTCTGTTCCYGAAGARGTRAARCAAGCGGCGCGTGAAATTTTAGTGCCRYTGCGTCACGTTGAGTGGGCRGCGAATATGAACAATTGYCAAATGACYGATGAGTGTTATGGCTCTAATTTCAGTACGGTATGCATGTTTAATGCGATGGACCGATTGGGTATGGCTCAATACGTTACACGCCTTGGTTTGTTATTAGACGGCAATGAAGAGACAAGCTTAGATGCGGGTAAGAAAGCTTGGTTGGAAGCGCCTGAATGGCAAGGCTTGCGTCATGCGGTTGAAGATATGTTTGTACTTGATGACTGGTTTGAATTAATGGTTGCGCAAAACTTTGTGCTTGATGGCTTAGTGTTCCCGCTTTTATATGACCGTTTTGAGAAAAAACTAACAAAGGAAGGTGGTGCAACTATCGCCATGCTGACCGAATTTATGGACGATTGGTATAAAGAAACGGTTCGTTGGACAAATGCCTTGGCTAAAGTKACAGCGAAAGAATCAGATGCTAATACAGAATTATTAACAAAGTGGACGAATAAGTGGACGGAYAGGYTGGTTRGCGCAYTAGAGCCTRTTGCTGYTAAGGCRTTTGGYGCTRAYGGCATTGAKCAGTTAACCGARGTTAAAGAAGARTTGCTCRCACGCCTTACTAAAAACRGCATTACTGGATTAAAAAGGAGTTAAGCATGRCWRMTAAAAAAAATACCGTATTTYTAATTGTTCARGATAAYGAAGAYGCGCGRCCTATTATYGARKCSGTWGAAMWAGATAAYCCWGAKGCTAATATTCAATATCAACCKGGRATGGTKCGTATGGARKSYGCWGGYCGMTTGGTKGTTAAMCGYGARACGGTAGAAGAGSARATTGGYCGYGAATGGGATGTGCAAGAGCTYCAYCTTGTTCTWGTKTCATTRGCSGGWAATGTTGATGAAGAYGAAGATAAATTTGAACTTAGCTGGCACTAACAGCCAGAGCKAAAGAGGATACTAAAATGCCAGCAAAAAAACTAAATTTACGTAAGCGTTACGAGTTACTAACACGTGGTATGGGTTGGGAAACAACCTATCAAAAAATGGATGACGTATTTCCATACGATTCATTTGAGGGRATTAAGATTACYGATTGGGATAAATGGGAAGAYCCGTTTCGTTTAACGATGGATGCTTACTGGAAATTYCAAGCGGAAAAAGAGAAAAAGCTTTACGCGGTTATTGATAGCTTTGCGCAAAATAACGGCCAAACTAACCTGTCAGACGCAAGTTACTTGAGTGCAATTAAATTATTCATTACCGGTGTGACGCCCATTGAATATGCTGCGCATAGGGGCTTTGCTCATATAGGCCGTCACTTTAGAGGTGATGGCGCACGAGTGGCTTGTCAAATGCAGGCGATTGATGAATTGCGTCATCAGCAAACTCAGGTTCATACCATCAGTCATTACAATAAGCATTTCAATGGCTTGCATGATCCGTTCTATCAGTTTGATCGTGTTTGGTACTTGTCAGTGCCTAAATCATTTGYTGAAGATGCGWTGACAGCGGGACCTTTCGAATTCATCACTTCAATTTCATTCGCATTTGAATATGTATTGACTAACATGTTGTTCGTGCCATTTATGTCGGGTGCAGCGTATAACGGTGATATGGCGACGGTAACGTTCGGCTTCTCAGCGCAGTCTGACGAATCTCGTCATATGACACTCGGCCTAGAAATTATTAAATTCATGCTAGAGCAGCACGAAGAYAACTTGCCTATCGTTCAACGTTGGATGGATAAGCATTTCTGGCGTGCATATCGTTTATTAGCACTGGTGTCTGCAATGCAAGATTACATGCTGACGGTCAGTCCGCTGTCTTGGAAAGAGGCGTGGGAYGTTTACTTTGTTGAAAACGGCGGTGCGCTATTCGAAGATTTGTCTCGTTATGGCTTAAGAATGCCTAAGTATCATGAATTGGCTACGGCTGAAGCAGAGCATATAAGTCATCAAGTGTGGTCAGTATTCTGYCTATTGGGTAATGCAACGGGYTTCCATACRTTCTTGCCRACAGAAGAAAAAATGGCGTGGTTATCTGAAAAGTAYCCGAATACGTTTGATAAATACTATCGYCCACGTTTTGAGCATTGGGCTAAGCAAAAAGAAGAAGGAACCTTTAAATATCTAGACGCTCTTCCTCAGTTGTGCCAAGTTTGTCAAATCCCGATGATMTTTACAGAAGTTGAAACAGACCCWATGCAGCTTAGYTTTAGAGTAAGTGAGTATAAGGGTGATAAATACAATACTTGTTCAGATGGCTGTAAAGACATCTTTGATCATGARCCTGAAAAATACGYRCAAGCTTGGTTACCAGTACAYCAAATWTTCCAAGGTAACTGTGGCGGAGCGACCATTCCTGAAGTGCTTGAATGGTATAAATTTGCACCMGAAGAYASYGGTGATTATATCGGTTCTCAAGACCATGCGCGCTGGGAAGAATGGAAAGGCGCTGACAAAAAAGTGAAGCAGGCTTAAGCCGCATAGGAGCATAGAAATGGCAGTTATTGCAAAAGACGGATACGTAGATATCGTCAGAGATAAAGTAGAAAATTTTCACGGCAACCAATTGGTTCACGTAAGTTGGGATGAYCACTTATTGTTTTCCGCAGCACAGGCATTTCCRTTGCCRCCAGARATGCCTTTTCAGGCATTGGTGTCAGASGTRATGACRCCGGTTTTTTCTTATCAYCCRGATTTTGAAAAAATCGATTGGGCCGCTGTAGAGTGGGTTTTAGATGGTGAAGCGTTTACCCCGGCTATGGATAAATCGTTAAAAGATAATGGCGTATGTCATAAGTCGTTGATTCGCTTTAAAACRCCCGGCTTGATGGGTATTAATGGAACAAGGTTATAARMRATGRGCTWYGARGTTACSATTGAGCCGTTAGGTATTACCATTGARGTTGAAGATGATCAAACTATYTTGGATGCRGCGTTAAGRCAGGGTGTTTAYTTGCCGCATGCRTGYGGRCAYGGYYTRTGYGGYACYTGTAARGTGGATGTMTTAGAGGGTGARGTGCTRGTTGGTGATGAAGCATCGCCATTTGCATTGATGGATTTTGAGTACGGTGAAAAATGTTTAACGTGCTGTTCAATACCGGAGTCTGACCTTGTTATTGAAGCAGATGTTGARGAAGAGCCCGACGCTGAGAATATACCTGTTCGAGACTTCGTGGGTAAAGTGGTCARAATTGACAGGCTAACCCCKCGAATCATTGGCGTGTTTTTAGAAGTGGAMGGCGACGAGGTTGAGTTTCAATCTGGYCAGTACGCAAATTTRCATATYCCAGGSYTAGATACACCGCGTCCGTTCTCTATGGCTCAATCACCGAATGATAAAACCATTATGGAATTTGATATTGCATTGATTCCCGGTGGTGAAGGGACTACCTGGATTCATAACGAATTAAAAGTAGGGGATACGCTTRAATTCTCCGCGCCATATGGTCAYTTYTTYTTAAGAACATCAGAYGAYAARCCGATGGCGTTCTTTGGCGGCGGCTCTGGTTTGGCTAGCCCTAAGGCGATGATTTTAGATTTGTTAGAGTCTGGCGATACGCGTGAGATTGTTTTGTATCAAGGTGCTAGAAACCTAGAAGAGCTGTACTACAAAGATTTATTCGAAGAACTTGAAGCCAAGCACGATAACTTTACCTATGTACCGGGTTTGTCGGGTCCAGATATTGAAGCAGAATGGGAAGGCCCAACAGGCTTCATCCATGAGGTGGCTAAAGAGCATATGGACGGTAAATTTGAAGGCTACCGTGCGTATATGTGCGGCCCACCGATGATGATTGATGCGTGTATTACTATGTTGATGCGTGCGAGGTTGTTCGAAAAAGATATGTTTATGGAAAAATTCTTTAACGCGGCGGATGCAGAGTCAGAAAGTAAAAAGAGCCCGTTATTTAGAAACATATAGTTTTTAGACGTGGCGTTTCAAATTACGATTGAAGATACGGGGGAAGTTTACCCGTGCAGTGAAACGAAACATTTGTTGGCTGGGATGATGCAGTTGGGTAAAAAGGGCATCCCCGTCGGTTGTCGAGGTGGTGGTTGTGGCGTGTGTAAGGTGAAAGTGTTAAGCGGTCAGTACACCTCAAAGAAAATGAGTAGAGACCATGTCTCGGAAGAGGAAGAAAATGACGGGGCAGTATTAGCCTGTCGGGTTTTTCCTCAGTCGGATATCACGTTAAGTGTGATTGGTCATTTACATAAAGCAATAACGCGGTAAAGTAGCACGTTCGACTTGCTGTTAGAGAAGCGGTTCGTATAAATTAATTTGATAGGAGAATTAACATGGCAATGACAGGAATTTTACGTCCAGGGCATGTTCAACTTAGAGTGTTGGATATGGAAGAATCGTTAAATCACTATTGTGAAAATATGGGTTTAATTGAAACAGACCGTGATGATAAAGGTCGTGTTTATCTTAAATGTTGGGATGAGCAAGATAAGTTTTCAGTAGTATTGGAGCCTTCAGATCGCTCTGGCATGGATCATATGGCGTTTAAAGTAGCAAGTGAACAAGATTTATGGCGCTTTGAATCAAACATTAAAAACTTTGGTATTGAAACCACTAGAGTGGCTGCTGGTGAGCTAAATGGTTGCGGTGAAAGGGTTCGTTTTGTTGCACCTGCTGGGCATACATTCGAACTATATGCTGACAAAGAACAAGTGGGTAACGGTATTCCAACAACTAACCCTGCACCATGGCCAAGAGGTTTGAAAGGAATGGAGCCAATTCGTTTTGATCATTGTTTATTATATGGCAATAACTTTGATGAAAATATTAAGTTCTTTACTGAAGCATTAGAGTTTCAATTAACAGAGCAAATAGTAGATGGTGAGTTACAGCTTGCAGCGTTCTTAACGTGTAGCACGAAAGCGCACGATATTGCCTTTATTCGCTCAGAAGAGTCGGGCAAATTGCACCATGCTTCCTTTCTGCTAAGTTCGTGGGAAGGCGTTTTAAAAGCAGGGGATATTATTTCTATGGAAGATATCCCATTAGAAACGGGCCCAACACGCCACGGTTTAACTCGCGGCCAAACTATTTACTTCTTTGACCCTTCAGGTAATCGAAATGAAGTGTTTGCAGAAGACAGCTACGTTTACCCAGATAGCCCCGTGCTAACGTGGACGGCTGATAATATTGGCCAAGCTATTTTCTACCACTCACGTCAGTTGGTTGATAGTTTTATGAGCGTGACGTCTTAGAACTATGGCAAACAGTATTGCGACTAAAAACATTTCAACAAACGCTGCTTGTACTGCGGTGCAGGCGGCTGTTGAAAAAGCAAAAGAACTGGGTATTGGTATAAATGCTTGCGTTGTGGATAGCTCTGCAACAGAAATTGCATTTTTGCGGATGAATAATTCGTTTTTACCATCGATGACTATTGCTAAAGATAAAGCGTATACATCCGCAGGCTTTGGTTTTCCTACTATGGGTTGGGACGGGGTGCTTCAAGGAAATACACAGTTACAGGCTGGCATAGTTGCAAGGCCAAACGTTGTCACTTTTGGCGGCGGTTTGCCCATTATGGAAGGTGATGAGCTGATAGGCGCTATTGGCGTGTCTGGCGGTACTGAAGAAGAAGATATTATCTGCGCTCAAGCGGGCATAGATGCAATCAGTTAATAAAAATTAGGTAGAAAATCATGAGAGAAGTAAAAGGTTTTATAAACGGTGAGTTCGTTAGCTCAGGTGAGTTTGGTGATATTTATTCACCTACCACTGGCGAATTGGTGTGCAAGTACCACAAAACCAGCATAGCGCAAGTTGATGAGGCAGTACAAGCAGCTAAAACGGCGTTGAAAGGCCCTTGGGCTGATTTTTCAATTCAACAGCGCGTTGAAATTTTATACAAAATTGCAGACGGTATTGATGCGCGTTTTGATGAGTTTTTAGCAGCTGAATGTTTGGATACAGGTAAGCCATATTCGTTAGCAAGCCATATTGATATTCC
>JAESRY010000097.1 GCA_016764415.1 Cycloclasticus sp.
ATGCCAGATGTATCACCTCACGCTGATGGTCTGATAATTTTTCGATGCAATGTTTACCTTTTTCCTTGTCATCCATCGCGCTCATTACAACCTCCATGTTTGGTTGCTGATCAGTAAGCGTATCGCAAAAGTCATCGATATCTTGCTCTAACCCGCGGCGAGATTTCTTACGTAGCCGGTCGTATATTCTGTATCGGGTGATTCCCAGCAACCAAGTCGAAATTTTAGACCTTCCTTCGAATCGGTGTGAGCATTTCCATACCTCCACCATCACTTCATTAAGTATGTCGGCGGCATCAGCGGGTTGGTTCAATTTATTTAACGCGAATCGATATACACTCGATTCATAGTGACGATAGAAGCCCTCAAGAGCCATTTGGTCGCCGTTAGATATTCTCAAAAGCCAACTTTTAGCCCACTCCTCATGCGCTAAGGCATCAGTGTTCATACCGATAACACCATCAATTTCATTACAAATTCCATTTATAACACCACTATGCATACTGGTTTCAGTAGAATTTCCAATAAAATCAATACTATCTTTAATTGCAGAAATGCCTAAATCCCAATTGTCGATAATCAACTGCTTATCTAAAGATAATATCGTTTTCCGTTTACATTCTTTCGTGCGGCTTAGCACCAACGAAAGCAAGCTCAATATGACCGTACTTGATACACCTTCATATTTTATATCTTTAAGCTCCTTTATGAGAGCTTCCCACTTTACCTGCATGTCAAATTTTTGCTGTTCATCATATGTTTTTGCAGACATAATCTCAAACAAGGTCAGTGTTTGACCGCCAGTATTAATACGCGTAAATACTTCAATAGCGGAATCAATATCTTCTTTTCTAAGAACTACTGTTGAAAACTCATAAGTTTTAAAAGCTGTTGAGTAAGAGTTAATCGTTTCTAATTCATCCTCACTAAACCGATCTGAAAGCTCTCTAGCTTTGCTGTAACTAAAATTCAAAACATCATGTAGTGACAGATATTTTTCACCTATCGGCTCTGCCGTAATTAGCTGATCATCATTGATATCAATATCACCATCCAAATTTACAAATATATTACTGTAATCAGTAATCTTTTTTTCACCATTCTTCTGGATTTTTGCCCCGAGATATGCCGCAAACAATGATGTTATACGCTGCTGTCCATCTAAGACATATTGAACTTTAGTTCCGTCAGGCGTATCTGGGATATCCAAATTACCAACATTCTTAATATCGTTTATTCGCTCGGATGTTTGCCATAGAATAAATGTACCAATAGGATATCCTTTAAGAATACTGTCTAATAATTTAGCCGTTTTATCAATGCTCCAGACAAAATCCCGCTGAAATTTAGGTATTTTGATAATACCTTTTTGTATTTCCGAAATCAGATCAGAATATTTTTTGGAGTCTGGCTTAGGCTGTTCAAAATTCATTTTTTAACCTTCTACTTATTTATATTTATATACAAAAAATGAAATTCTAGGTTCTGTTTACAGGAAAAAACCCGTATCTGCCAATATTTTCATTTTTAGAGAAATGAACGTAATTCATATTATCTTGAATGTCTTCGCTAGGCTCTTGGTTATCTAAAACTATAATTTGTTTATCATTATAGAAATCGCATAGATCACGATAAAAAGCATAAATTAAATTATTCGCAATAGAAGCCTGTTCGCTTTCTTCACCTGAGGAAATTTCATCTCTTTCCTTATATGTTGTAAGAGGAGAATCTAAAACCAAAAAGCCAGCATGTCTGTTCTTGTCACACAAATAATTCATCAGCCCAATGACAAAAGCAGAGAAGCATATGGCACGATATCCCTTACCGAAGTGACCTCTAGGTTTTCCTCCTATTAAAATATCTCTGCTTTCCTTATCATATGTAACCTGATTTCCATTGGGGAAGTCCCATCTGATTAGTACATTCGATATTTCTTGCATTAACTGTTGAAGTTCTTTTGAAAAATCAGGAATTTCGTATTTATCAGCAATTTCATCATGCTCAACTTGAAGACTTCCAATTTCTTTTAGTATTTGCCCACGTTTTCTTTCGAGACTGAGATCAGCGGTTAAATTTTCTTTATTTTCTGTAAGATACTTAATTATATTTCGCGCCTCAGTGATCATTTTAGAAATATTGGGGTCAAGGCTATTTTCCAAATCTCTAAGCTCTTCGCCAATTGAAGAAAGCTCATTGGAAATAACATCTTTATGCTCTTCTATTTCATGTATCGTTGAATGAAGCCCTTCAACCTTCTTATCCATTTTTCTTATTTCTGAGGCGTTGCTAGACAAAACAAGCTCCACGCTAATATCAGAACTATCGTCTAAAGTTTTCCCGCATGTTGGGCAATTTGCAGCGTAATGGCTATCCACATATTTAGCCGCCTCTGAGTTTGCTTCTAGTCGCTCTCTATCAGAACTGTATTTTGAAAGCAGAAGATGGAATCGTTCTACCACAGTAGAATCTTCATCAAGTTTTCTGCTCAGGGTTTCTGATCTTGATGCCAGATTGTTTCGTCTCTCAATACCTTCACTGCCTGTTTTCAACAGAGAATCTAATTCTGATTCTGCCAACTCAATAGATTTTTCAATAGCATCAACATCGTCAGAAAGCTTTTTAATTCTATTCTCATCAACATCATCGCTTGAAAAATACCTACTCATAAAATCTTCAAGGTTTTCTATTTTGATATGTAACGATTGTTTGGATTGCTTCCTTTTCTTTAACATCTGAACATCAGAGTCATCATGTCCTGTTAAAAGCGTTTTAAGTAACGATGTTTCCAATGTCCTTTCTGTATTTTGCCCCCTCCCTAGTGGTGAGTCATCGGTAATGATTCTAGCTTCATCGACTAAGAATAATTTTTCCAATATTCGTAGCGTTAGTGACGAATGGTTTAAAGACTGTGTGCCTGATACTAGAACTTGATGTCCAATACCAATTTTCTCCAAAAAATAACTGGATAAATTTTCCTTTCCTTGGTGTCTTGGCTTGAGAATTTTTGTGACATCATTTTCCACCAAGGTAAGGTCTGCATTATTTTTTAATTCTCTTTTTAGAATAAAAGAGCCACCATCAATTTCCTCAAATGTAACTTCAAGAGAGGAATAACCTTTCGCTTCATCTATAGATTTTGGTGCTTTCTCTGCACCCAATATAAACTGAACACACTGACAAATGTATGATTTACCAGTATCAGACGCACCAGAAATGACATTCAACCCTTTTTCAAGCGTTACTATAGCGGGCTTTTTATCTTCGCCCTTTACTTCAATTTTTGTAATTATCATGTTTCATCCATTAAACTTTGGAAACGATTGTTCCAATAAATATTTATAATTATTCTTTAACCAGCCTAATCTAACCCAAGACTTTCTGTAGTATTCTGATTTCAAGCAACTCACAAAATGAAGTGTTTGCTGATTAGCTGAATAGTAATATCCAGACTCTTCAATATGCGCGCTAATCAAACCTCTTTTGGAAAAAAATGATAATGACTCTGGAAGAAATTCTCGTCGATGACCTATTTCTGCAATATGATTGGGCAATGCAGGGTGTAGGTTTTCTGGACCTCCAAAATCCTGTGAGTACAGCAAAGCGTAATCCAGCAGTACAAGGTCATCTAAACTAAACCGCTTTTCTAAAGCAGTTAAAATCAATGAACTTCGTGTACCTAATTCAAGCGGTCCATTAAATATAGCGTGCGTTGTAGAAGTCATTATTTAACCCACTTAACCTTTTTTTCGTTAACAAGATGATGGCAAAGTCCTTTCTTATCTTGAACCTTAATATAGTGGTGCAAGGGGTGAGAAGAATAGTTCGTTCCTGCCGCCTGAGCAGATACTTTTAAATAGCGCGCATATCCATCTTCATGATCACTCATAACCACTGGTGATATGGTTTCATAACATTCATCCAATAATTCTGTGTAGGAATCATTAGGCAACCAGTCCCTTGAAAACTTTTCTAAGCCATCTGCCGAATAATAATTCCTTCTTGCACTGTGATATTCCTGTTCGTATTCAGGGAATGTCGTGAGATTAACATCGTTAATATCCTTCTTCTCTGCATCACCAAACGCCAATAGCAGTTCAGATGTATATGTTAATTCTGAGGCTTCTGGTGTTAGAGGAGGACTAACTGGTTTAGGTCGTTTACGTGTTGAAGCACCAAACCTAACCGAGTGATAAGGCGTTTGCTCATGTAATTCAATAATATCTAAGGGTGGAATATGATCAAATATTCTAAAATCTATTGAGCTATCTATATACGACAAGAGATTTTTATCTAATTCAATTTTATGTTTTTTCGTTATTCTTGTTCTGCACTGCTTATCCCATCGTTTAATCAATTCATCTTTGAGCTTTTCACTATCCATTAAATGACTAAGAAGCTGAGTTGATACACCTTTTGGTGAGACAAAATAATATTTATTTGGGACAGGATACTCGCCTTTATAAGAGTAATAGATTAATTTTCCAACCTCTTTAATAGCGTCGTCGAGGGTTAACGGCTTCGCATAATATTTGCACTGAAAATTCTCCCAATCCCCATTTGGGGTATAGGCAATAACATCCCTACCCATATCTCCACCACCGCCGCATCCAGCAACTTTTTGATAGTGTTTCTTCCAATAAAAATGAACTAATTCAAGCGTTATATCTTCCCATGTGTCTTGATCTAATGTTTCCAACCGCTTTAATTTTGTTATTGGAGCACCCTGCAAAATATCCAAGGCAGTATGAATATCGTTATCCATGACTGGTAACTTAATATCTATTTCATTTATCAATTCATCCCTCCTATTTATCTCACCTGTCTTTATTAATTATAAATATTCACTTCGGTCATTTTTAATCGTTGGGATGGTATCAATATTGCCAACCAATGATTCTTTAACTTCTATCATTTATATCCAACACTTACATTCCGTTATGCAACGCACACACCTGTAGGTAACTGTCCCGAACCACCATCAAATAATTTTTGAATTTCAGTTGCTGGAACATTTGCTAGTTCTTTTGGTTCCATCTTGTGCATACCACCTCCATAAACGCGTCCCTCGTCAAGCATCGCCTTACCAGTAATGCTATTTAAAGCTTCAAGTAATCTCTCATTCAATTCAGGAGCTTTATAAATTTCTTTTTCCAATTCTGGCTTTGGATAAAGAATAAGGTAGGAATTGGCAACAATCGCATTTGAACGGTTCAAAACAAAGCGGAACGGTTTTTTGCCTTCTTTGTCAGAACGTCCAATGTAAGTACAATAGAATTGGCTTTCAAGACGTTTTTCTTGTGCATACCAAATCTTCCGATGTTTACACAAATAACGTTCAGACACGCCCGATTGAATACCTTCCTCAAGATATGAATACAATTCAGGGTGAAGTCGTTTTACTTCATCAAAAGGAAGCTTGCAGTCAAGAACAAATAATTGATTTTCAATATCAGGGAAACCATTTTCATCCGCTTTTACTTCTGTTATTTTCAAATATCGGGGGCTTGGTAAAATTGGACGAAATTGACCAATGGGCAGACTTCGGCTTTCAATCTCCTCACGCGTCAAGACAAAAAATTTGTTATCTCCTGTAGCAATTCCACGTTTAACAGAAAAGAAATCACTTAACTTCGGTTCACCATTTACTTGACGTTCATCTGACAAAGGAAAACGCGTCCATTTATTTTCAGTCGCCAGTACATGACTACTAACTTCTTTTTCATGCATGGGGTTGTCAATCGTCCCACCAAATGTGAATTTTACTTTATGGTTTTTACTCGGTTTTTTATTCTTGAACCAAACGACAGCCGAAGAAACAAGTGCATCTTCAAACTGTGCATCGTTTGGGTCAAAACGATGCACTTGGAGTAGTGTTACTTCATTTAGTAAATAGTTTTTTACTGCTCTCCCGTAATTCACATCCATAAATTCACTAGGAATTAACCAACCAGCAATGCCATTCTTCTTCATCCATGTGTGTGATAGCGCCAAAAAATAGCAATAGAGTCCTGACAAAGCAGAAAGGTTCATATTTGCAGATGCAAGGGCTTTAGCCTGTAGGCGTTCTTTCTGACCTTTTAAATGGTGATGCCGAACATATGGTGGGTTACAAATGATCAAATTATATTTTTCATCTTCAAGCAATGGCGTTTGCTTGGTGAAATCTTTCAACTGGATATTTAGTTTTGTTTTTGACCAAAGTTGGCTAGCAGGTTTTCCATAGTGCTCATCAATCTCGTAACCCGTAGCGGCTTCAATACGCGATGATGGGAATATATTATTCAACGCACTAAAGAATGAGCCTGTGCCAAATGCTGGGTCAAGAAAACGAATCTTGCCACTTTTTGGCATGATGTTCTTCGCATGGGTCAAAATGTCATTAGCTAGTGCAATCGGGGTTGAATATTGCCCCATGACATTACGCTCTCCTTGAGTCTTTAAGTCATCAAGTTTTACTTGTAATTCCTGACGCTGATTTTCAATATGTTTAAGAGTAGTCATTAGTTAAAATCCAAACTGTGCCAAATCATCAATTCGATGTTCCCATACCCAATCAATACCTTCTGCGGCTTCGTATCCAAGATAACCAGAATCGAAGTAACCACATAAGAACAAGTCAAAAGTAATTTTGTCGCCATATGTTTTACGAAGTTGTTGGATTTTAATAGCTTCTTCTTTGCGCCGTTTATTGGTGTTTGTAAAATCACCTGCCGACTTAGCTTCAAACAACGCGGGGAAATCACCTTTTTTAGCATCCTTACGCATTATTACTGCATCAACAGGAATATTAACTTGTTTCCCTCCGTCTAATGTTATGGGCACATTGAAACGGAAAGAAAACGTACCATTTGGCATTGATAAAAAGTCTTTGGCTTCGCCTTGTTTTAATTCACGATAACCACGAGCTTCAAGCCATGCCTTCATTGCCGCAAGTTGGCGCTGTTCTTGTGCGTTTCTAATAATTGGGTCTGCGACCGCACCACAAAGACGATCAGCAACAATCGTAGAAGCACGATGAACTTCTTCTTCTGTCCCTTTATCTCCGCGCTCTTTCCATACGAAAATATCTGGATCAGACATCTTTTCAATAATATCTCCGATCATTTTAAGCTGTTTTATGAGTTCAGGCTGTTTCATCTTTGGTGGAACTCGATGTTCGACTTCCATATTCTTCACCAAGTTAGGAGATACGCCAGCCAAGCCAATAAGACGATCACGGGCAATGGGAGGACATGTAGTCATTCGTAGCATGGGCAACGCAGAAGGATGAGACTGTAGAGTTTCTGGTCGAATATTGGTTAAATTTTCCGTCCACTGAATTGCCTTTTCAACTTGTTTAGTTGTTTTAATCCGTGTTTCTCTAAATGCTTTAGGGGCAAACTCCATGAACCAGTTATTGTAAAAATCTACTGACTTGGCAACATCTGCCTTCCATAAGTCTACTTTGTTACGATTTACTGCCATTCGGCAACTCCCTCTATTATTTCATGGATTACTTTGACCATTCCTTAATGGCACGGCGTATGAATTCAGTCTTATTAATACCTTCGGCTGTGCAAATATTGTCCAGCTTATTGGCTTCGTCTCTACCCAAGATAACTTGTAGGCGTTTTTTCGCACCGTTTACAATCTGCTCTCGGTATCTTTGTTGCCTCTTGGTGACAGTCTTGTCCATAATTAACGCTCCTCGAAGCGAATCAGTCGTTACACTGTAACGCATTTTCACATAATACTCAGTAAAAAATCATGCCTTTAGATAGCCTTACCACTAAAGGTATGACACTCCTAATGTAAAAACATGATTATTAGTTTGAAACCATACATTTTTATCATTCAGGCTTGCGTTCACGGGTACGGATAGCCCGCTTAGATGATCGTGTTCTAGTGCGTTCAGAACGCCCATCCCTATCATGAGTTTTACTTTGCTTAGCACGGTCAAAAGTTGTGCGGATCGACCGACTTTCACTATGCTTTCTTTCTCGTTCTTGCGACTGCCTGTATTCATGAATGCGCTTGGCAAGTAGGGTTCTTTCTCCTCGTTGATTACTACGTACCTGTTTGAATTCATCTTGGAGTACGGAACGTGTTCCGCCATGGCGAAAAACTAGCTCTTGTCGTGCTTCTTTTTGTTTTTGTTTCAGGATTGCCGTTTCTTTTTGGTTAATCAAACGTACTCGTTTCTCTCTGCCTGTTACCTTATCGAAAAAACCCATCACTCCACGCCTGAATTTATCCCTGCCCTCTTTAGCTAGAATATGCCGTTTTACCCGTTGTTGCTCAGACAACTCGCGCCGCTCGGCGCGCTGTACCCTGACAAGCTCTGCGTTCTTATCTTGAAGAGGCTTAATTTCATCTGCGTGGCGCTTTTTAAGCAGGGCAATCCTGCCTCTAATCTCAGAATTAAAGCTTAAGCGTATTTTTCCCTGCGTTGCTGTAACTGTAGGTAAGAGATCAGGGTTTCCCAACCTGTTTTTAAGCTCCTTAGTTTTAATCCCGCCAAAGCGGGACAGTGAATAAACTTTGCTGGAATTGTCCAA
>JAESRY010000098.1 GCA_016764415.1 Cycloclasticus sp.
GATGCTTTTTCCGCTTCAATGAAACTTATGCCCCTTGGGTATAAAAACCATGTTTAAAAATACTATCCCAACACTCAGTTGGAAGCATTTCTTTTACAGTTTGCTTACTTTTAATCCGCTGCCTTACTTGCGTCGCAGAAATATCTATCTGTGTCACCGGCAACTGGTAAATTTTACCATGTGTCAGCCTTTTTAGCTCTGACTTGTCAGTTGTCAAAAAAGGTGACACATATTTTTGCATCCCTTCAGCCAATTCATTACCGAAGCCCGCTCTATCTGTCACCACAATATGCGCAAGGCGAATAATTTCACCCCATTGATACCAAGACATCAAACCATTAAACGCTTCCATACCCAATATCAATAGCAACGGTTTATCAGGCTCACGTTGTCGATAATAACGCAGCGTATCAATCATATAACTTGGGCCACTTCGCTTTATTTCACAATCATCGGCTTGTAATGCTGGAAATTTTTTAACCGCCAAGGAGAGTAAATTAAACCTATCTTTGGCTGACAGCAGCAGTTGTTGTTTGTGTGGCGGGTTAGCAGAAAGGACCATTCTCACTTCACCCAAATCCAGCGCCTGCTGAACTTCATCCGCTGTTTTTAAATGACCAAAATGAACGGGGTCAAATGTGCCACCATAAAGACCTATTGAGTTTCCTGTCACGACATTAACACCAATTTATGAATACGAGAAACCACACACTCACACTATTGACGAATATGCCCTTCGCCCAACACGATATATTTCTGCGTTGTTAAACCAACTAAACCCACTGGGCCACGCGCATGAAGTTTATTGGTACTAATACCAATTTCACCGCCCAAACCGTATTCAAAACCATCAGCAAATCGAGTTGACGCATTCACCATGACTGAGCTTGAATCAACTTCACGCAAAAAGCGCATTGCCTTTGAATAATCACTCGTCACAATAGATTCCGTGTGTCCTGAGCTGTGCTGATGAATATGATCCATCGCACTATCCATATCATCCACCACACGTATTGATAAAATAGGCGCTAGGTATTCTTCATCCCAGTCTTCTGCTACGGCTTCCAAACAATTCGGCAAAATTTGGCATGTTTTTTCGCAGCCTCGAAGCTCCACATCTTCTGCCTCATACATCTTAGCCAACTCAGGCAAAACATCCTTCGCTATACCTTCAGATACTAATAAGGTCTCCATCGTATTACAGGTGCCATAACGCTGCGTTTTGGCATTAAATGCAATCGACTTAGCCATTTCTTTATCCGCTTCATCATCAATATAAACGTGGCAGACGCCGTGTAAATGCTTAATAACAGGAACGCGCGCTTCTTTGGTAATACGTTCAATTAAGCCCTTGCCACCACGAGGAATAATAACGTCAACAAAACTTTCCATACGGATAAGCTCGCCCACCGCATTACGATCGGTTGTTTCAACTACTTGCACGATTTCTTCTGGTAAGCCTGCCGCTTTTAAGCCAGCACTAATACAGTTAGCTATGGCCTGGTTAGAATTTTTTGCCTCTGAACCTCCGCGTAAGATACTCGCATTGCCAGACTTTAGGCACAAGGCCGCAGCATCTACCGTTACATTTGGCCTAGACTCATAAATAATCCCTATAACGCCTAATGGCACTCGCATCTGCCCCACCTTAATACCGGATGGGCGCGAATTTATTTGATTAATTTCTCCAACAGGGTCTGGTAGCGCAACGATCTGCCTTAAACCTTCTACCATTCCCGCAACGCGCTCTTCGTTCAGCTCCAGTCTGTCGAGCAAAGCAGCATCAAGCCCGTTCTGCTTACCCGCTTCCATATCAAGCTGATTCGCTTCTAGAATAGTCGATTGCTGCGTCTCAATTTCATTAGCAATAGTTTCTAACGCTTTGTTTTTTGCACCCGTATCTGCATTCGCTATCACGCGCGCTGCTTGCTTTGCTCGCTCACCTAAGCTTTGCATGTATTCAACTAACTCACTCATTTTGCTACCTTACTATTAATTTTCATACTTGGCCTTTGATTATACCCAAAGGATACTTGTTTAATAACACCCGAAGGAGATGGTAAAACGAAATGAAAAAGAATCCGTTTTATACCACCATCAAACCATATTGTTTTAACCGATTTGGCTCACATATCGATAAACAAATTTGTTCGATGAACAACCATTCGTCCCCTGCTTCCGCGCCCTTTGTAACGCGATCCGCTTTCGCACACGCCCGTATCAAACTGTGCCATTGACTGAGGCTCCCGCGATTAATAGCCTTTAAATACGCACCGTGTTTGCTTTGCCAAACAAAGTATCGTTTAAACACAGCCCCTGTCTGACCTGATGTGTTTTTTTCAAAACTCAGGCCGGCTAAAATTCGCAGTTCACGCATCAATGCCCACAGCACAACAGGTGCTGCCAACTTTTCTCCAATCAAACCTCTTAACACTTGGACCGTTCTAGCTGAATTCCCAGCTAACAAACTGTCGGTTAATTTAAAAACGTCATACCGTGCATTATCTGCCACCGCATTTAATATATTGTCCGTTGTTAACTCAATGGCTCCGTAGAGCACGTGCAACTTTTCGATTTCTTGTGCGGCCGCTAATAAGTTACCTTCTACGCTGTCAGCCAACGCTTTAATACCTTGTTGGCTCGCACTCATGCCTTTTTGCTGGAGGCGTTTTTTCAACCATTGGCTCAACGCGCCGTCTGCTAACGGCCATACGGTTATAACCGCTCCTACTTTATCAATGGCTTTATACCACTTACTGGTATGTGATTTTTTTTCAACCTTTCCGGCAATAATAATCAATAAGTTATCAGACGATAATTCACTGACCACTCTATCTATAATGGGCGAGCCTTCCCTGCCTGGCTTGGCTGTCGGCAAATTCAACTCTATTAAGTTTTTTTCAGCAAATAGCGACTGACTCATACACGCCGAAAACAGTTGGTTCCAATCAAACTTCCCTTCAACGTGAAGCACTATGCGATTAAGAAAACCTTCTGAACGCGCCTTTTTTCTAATTAAATCAACCGCTTCACCTTGTTGGAGCGGCTCATCGCCCGATACCAAGTAGACAGGCGCAAGGCCTTTTTCGACAGCAAAGGAGAGTTGGTTAATTTCTAGCTTCATGTTGTCTAGCTTTCAATAAGCTAGGTATAGTGATTATTGACTGGCAGAACCTACTTTTAACGCTTGAACACGTCTTAGTATTTGTTGTGCCGCATCGCGTTTTAAATCACGCGTAATAACAGCTGATTCGTTCGTTCTACCAATAATATCATTCTCATCATTAATGAAATCACGCGTCAGCAATAATGCTGCGTTATCTATCAGTATCTCGCCATTTTGAAGAGCCAAGCTGTAAACAACTGAATATTGCATTTCAGACTCACGAACTTTACCTCTAGAATCCACACTGAGAGTTCTATTATCAGAATTTTCTTTATTGATCGTCAAAATAGCATCAGCATCAGAACGTTTACTAACCACCTCAGCCGAGTACGCTAACATTTCATTTAAGTCACGTACTAAAACACTACTTTGTGAACCCGCCACATACATTTTTTGCAACTCAGCGGGCAGCTCAAATGAACCACGCAATTTAAAACCGCATGCTGTTAGCGTGATGCTTAACAAGCAAATCAGTACAGTTAAACGCAGTTGGCTACAGCCGTATGTTCTATT
This sequence comes from Cycloclasticus sp., assembly GCA_016764415.1. Lineage (GTDB taxonomy): Bacteria > Pseudomonadota > Gammaproteobacteria > Methylococcales > Cycloclasticaceae > Cycloclasticus. Next base: position 3,680 of record JAESRY010000098.1, read on the forward strand.
CTTAATCATGTTCAAATCCGTTAAATAACGATGTTCACTAATTTCTTAGGCACAATAATAACCTTTCGCACGGGCTTGTCACCAATAAACTTGCTGACTTGCTCTTGCGATAACGCTATCGCCTCGATATTTGCTTTATCCAAATCTGCCGCAACAGTAATTTTACCGCGTAATTTGCCGTTTACTTGAACCACCATTTGTATCTCATCTAACACTAATGCTGATGGATCAAATTCTGGCCAAGGCGTATCGACTAATTCACTTTGATGCCCCAATTCACGCCACAATTGATCACACACATGCGGAATAATAGGCGCTAACATCAACACAATACTGTTTAAGCATTCTTGGCGTAAACGTTTAGCTTGTTCGCTATCCGCTTTGAATTTTGACAACGCATTAAGCAGCTCCATGTTTGCAGCAATGGCCGTATTAAAGGTTAAACGACGGCCATAATCATCATTCACCTTACTCAACGTTTCATGAATTTGACGACGGAACGTTTTTTCATCGTTGCTTAACTTCTCCACCGAATAGCCGTCAACCAGCCCCGTTCCCACGTGTTCTTTTACTTGTCGCCATAATCGACGAATAAATCTGAACGAGCCCTCAACGGCATTATCAGACCACTCCAGTGACTGCTCTGGCGGCGCCGCAAACATAGTAAACAACCGAACCGTATCTGCGCCGTATTTTGCTATCAGGCCTTGCGGATCTACCGTATTACCTTTTGATTTAGACATTTTTGTGCCGTCTTTTAACACCATGCCTTGGGTCAAGAGTTTTTTAAACGGCTCGTCGCACGTCACCAAACCCGCATCCCGCAATAATTTGGTAAAAAAGCGTGAGTACAATAAATGCAGTATCGCGTGCTCTATGCCGCCAATGTATTGGTCAACAGGCAACCAATAGTTAACCCGTTCATCCAACATCGCTTGGTCATTGTCTGCGCAACAATAACGGGCAAAATACCAGGACGATTCCATAAACGTGTCAAACGTATCCGTCTCACGCTTAGCGGCTTCGCCACAGCTTGGGCAGGTGGTATTCACAAAATCATCGTGCCTTGCCAAGGGTGAACCCACACCTTCTAATGACACATCTGCCGGTAATTTTATTGGCAATTGCTCATCCGGCACGGGCACCGTACCGCACGCATCACAATAAATAACGGGGACTGGCGTACCCCAATAGCGTTGACGTGAAATACCCCAATCACGCAAACGGTAGTTGATTTTTTTCTCGCCTTTGCCTTTCGCCCCCAACGCATCAGCGATGGCATTAAATGCTTGTTGAAAGTTTAGGCCATCAAACTCACCAGAATTAATCAGCACGCCTTTATCGGTAAACGCTTGCTCGTCAATACTGACCGATTCACCCTGGGCCGCATCAACCACTTGCTGAATGCTTAAACCGTATTTTTTCGCAAATTCAAAATCTCGTTGATCGTGCGCCGGTACAGACATAACTGCGCCGGTGCCATAATGCATTAGCACGAAGTTAGCTATCCAAATAGGCACTTCTTCACCGGTCAAGGGGTGAATCGCTTTTAAACCCGAGTCGACGCCTTTTTTCTCCATGGTTTCCATCGCAGCTTCAGACGTTTCCATGCTTTTACATTCATCCAAAAAGGCGCTAACTGCCTCATTGTTTTCACTCGCTTGTATGGCGATTGGGTGCTCCGCAGCAACCGCCACGTAAGTTGCACCCATCAACGTATCTGGGCGCGTTGTATAAACAGACAAGCTGCCATCGCTGCTTTGCAAATCGAACGACAATTCAACACCTTCAGAGCGACCAATCCAGTTTTGTTGCATCAGGCGAACCTGTTCTGGCCAGCCTTCTAGTTCTTTTAAGGAATCGAGTAGTTCTTCTGCGTAGTTAGTAATACGCATAAACCATTGGGATATCTCGCGCTTTTCTACTTCGTTATCACAACGCCAGCAGCAGCCGTCAATCACCTGTTCGTTTGCCAACACCGTATTGCAGTCGGGGCACCAATTAAGTGGTGCTGTTTTTTTGTACACCAAATCTTTTTCAAGCAAGCGCGTAAAGAACCATTGTTCCCAGCGGTAATAATCATCATTACAGGTCGCCAGTTCACGTTTCCAATCATAACCATAACCCAATTGCTTAAGCTGATCTCGCATATAGTCAATATTATCCGCCGTCCAACCGCCTGGATGCACGCCGTGTTTCATCGCTGCATTTTCAGCCGGCAGACCAAATGCATCCCAACCCATCGGTTGCATTACATTTTTACCTTTCATGCGCTGGTATCGGCTAATCACATCGCCAATGGTGTAGTTTCTTACGTGCCCCATATGCAAGCGTCCACTGGGGTATGGAAACATGGATAAACAATAATATTTTTCTTTATCGGAATTCTCGTTGACCTCGAACACGGCGTTCTTTTGCCACTTTTCTTGAACGCTCTTTTCGATAAGAGAAGGTTGATATTCTTCTTGCATTTTTTTACCGTCGGACACACTATTAGATTGGGTGGGTAGAATACCTTAGCTACCCCTAAATCTAAAGCTGAATTGGCGCCATTTAAGCTTAATACAGCTGAGTAAAGCCGTCTTATAGGTAATGCGTTAACGCGCGAGGAGTTTCTATGAACGATTCAATTCAAGACAAACTACTACAGGCATACGACACCATGATGAAACGGCTCCATGATGCCGTCGAACTTGCTGAAAAACATGCCATCCCAACGATTGACGAGCATTTAAAAAACGCGCAGGAAAAAGCCATCGAATTGGGCGAATTAACCCGCGAAGAAGCCGGCAAAGTCGCGGGGTATTTGAAGCGTGATTTAGACGATGTTTCTGTCTACTTACATGAAACTCAGGAGGAATTTTCGCAATGGTTATCATTCGAATCAACCTTAGTAGAAGGCAAAGTGGGCGAATGGATTAGTTCTGTTGCCGATAAGACCCAATTAGAGTGGGACAAGCTCACACTGCAAGCAATTAAAGGTAAAATATACCACTCTGGCGAAGTAACGGGGCCCGGCACACTGCAATGCATTATTTGCGAGCAAACACTTAACTTTAAAAAGACGGGGCACATCCCCCCGTGTCCAAAATGCCATAAAACAGAATTTAAACGACACACTAAAACGAAAATATGAATCGAGTTATATTTAATAAAAAAGGCGGGGTTGGTAAATCAACCATCACCTGTAATCTTGCCGCCATTAGCGCATCCAAAGGGAAAAAGACCTTAGTTATAGACCTAGACACTCAAGGCAACTCCACACATTACTTACTCGGCGACAAAGCCGAAAAATTGGAATCAACTCTTGCTGATTTTTATAGCGGCACTTTAAGCGTTAGCCTATTCCCTAAAGATTTTAGTAAATTCATTTACGAAACAGGGATGCCTAATTTATACGTGATGCCCTCCCACCCCGATATGGATAATTTGCACTCAAAACTAGAATCCCGCTACAAAATATACAAATTAAAAGAAGCACTCGATGCCATTGAAGGTTTTGATAATATATTCATCGACACACCGCCCGCGCTTAATTTTTATACGCGTTCGGCGCTAATCGCAGCAAATAATTGCATTATCCCATTTGATTGCGACGTGTTCTCCAAACAAGCCCTTTACTCATTACTAGATACCGTGGATGAAGTAAGAGCCGACCACAACCCAGAGCTGGAAATCGAAGGCATTGTCGTTAATCAATTTCAAAAACGCGCTAATTTACCCCAGCAATTAGTCGATGAGTTGATTGCTGATAAACTCAAACTATTTAAAACAAGAATATCACCTTCTGTGAAAATTAGAGAGTCACATAGCGCATGCCAACCGATGATTCAATATGCGCCCACCCATAAAGTGACCGAAGAATTTAAAAGCTTGTACAAAGAACTAAAGAAAAAATGATTTGTCTCATGAAGCATCTGACATTGAGAATATATAATGAGGCCTTTGCACGAGAGTCAGTTTTCGTGAGAGCACCAACAGTAGGCGCAGTAGGCGAAGCAAAAAGAGGCGAAAAAACGCAGTTTACAGGGTGTAAATGAGTATTTTGAGCCTGTTTTTCTAGTGCCCCGTGTGGTAAACGCCGTTATCGCGGAAAGTGGACTCGTGTAAAGGTCTCATAATGAAATACGAGTGTTAAACCACAAAAATATAGAGATTGTAGTTTGAATTATTTAAGATATTACTTAAGCGCCGTTATTGTTATCACTGGCATTATTGGTTTTATGCTAGGCGGGGCTTACGTTTGGCTGGGATTACTTACCTTCGTTCCCTTGCTAATTATTGACATCATCGCGCCGACTGATTACAAACAGCACGACGCCTCGATTGAATGGCTTGCAGAACTGCCGTTGTATCTCCATTTTTTCTTAATGGTCGCTCTGTACGGAACGTTCACCTATTGGATGATACTGGAACAGCAGTCGGGCCAAGTAACATCCGCAGCCCTATTGATTGGCGCCGCCTTCTCACTCGGCTGGCTTAGCGCTGTACCAACGTTACCCGTCAACCACGAACTGATGCACCGTAGAAACCCTATGGGGCGATTATTTGCGACACTATTAGGTACGTTTTATTTCGACCCAACACGCGATGTCGCCCACGTTCACACCCACCACATTCACTTGGGCACCGCTAAAGATTCAGACACCTGCCCTCGTGGTTACTCCGTCTACCGGTTTATACCCGTTGCGATTTTTGGCAGCCTCAAAGACTTTTTTGAAATGGAGGCCATGCGTTGTAAAAAAACGGGGCGCTCATTACTCGCGCCAACCGGCCGCATCATGAATGCTGCCATGCAAATTGTTGTTTTATTAGGCGTTATTTTTTGGTTTGCCGGC
>JAESRY010000099.1 GCA_016764415.1 Cycloclasticus sp.
TTATCATGTTTTTAACGTAATCGGCGTGACCTGGGCAATCTACGTGTGCGTAGTGACGGTTTTCTGATTCATATTCAACGTGTGATGTTGATATGGTAATACCACGCTCACGTTCTTCTGGTGCGTTGTCAATCTCGTCAAACGCTTTAACTTCTCCACCCAAGGCTTCTGCCATGACTTTCGTTARYGCWGCYGTTAASGTTGTTTTWCCRTGATCWACGTGGCCAATYGTGCCWACGTTTACATGGGGCTTGTTTCTTTCAAATTTTTCTTTAGACATTACGCACCTTTTATTCGTACATTAATTTAAATAATTACCACAATCACTTTTACACATCTCACATACTACTGGAGCCCATAATCGGAATTGAACCGATGGCCTCTTCCTTACCAAGGAAGTGCTCTACCCCTGAGCTATATGGGCCTAATCCACTACCGCAATGGAGCGGATGGTGGGAATCGAACCCACGTGTTCAGCTTGGAAGGCTGACGTTCTACCATTGAACTACACCCGCGGTCATTTCAGCTTTACAAGCTTATGGTGGAGGGGGGAGGATTCGAACCTCCGAAGGCTGAGCCGTCAGATTTACAGTCTGATCCCTTTGGCCGCTCGGGAACCCCTCCAAAAGTTAGCCGCCCATTCTCTTTTATTTGATTTTCACTGTCAACAAAGAAATAACACTTAACAGTGTTTTTTATGAATGTAATCTTTGCATGACTGCCTGAAATTCACCTTTGCAAAGTGCAGACACTTCATTAACAGCCGAATTAATGGCCTCATACAACAGTTCAGCTTCATTTTTAGACGGCGCTTTTAGCACATAATTCACCACTTTATTCCTATCGCCAGGGTGTCCAATTCCTAAGCGTAACCTGTAGAAATCTTTGGATGACAAACAACTGATAATGTCCCGCAAGCCATTATGCCCCCCATGCCCCCCACCGTGCTTTAAACGCACAACACTGGGGTCAAGATCTAGCTCATCGTGAACAACTAAAATTTCTTCTGCTGGTATATCGTAATAGGATGCATACGCGGAGACTGACTGGCCACTTTTATTCATAAAAGTTTGCGGCTTCAATAAGCGAACTGATTTTCCGTCAATCAGACATCTCGCCACATCCGCCTTAAATTTTGATTCATACGCAAACGACACAGCCATCTGCACAGCTAATTCATCCAATAATAAAAACCCGGCATTATGCCGGGTTTTTTTGTATTCATCGCCCGGATTACCCAGTCCGACAATTAAAGAAATCATAGGCTATTCGCCTGACTCCTCTGTAGACTCTTCGGAATCATCATCTTCTGCCACATCTTCCTCTTCATCGACTAATGCAGCTCTATTTGCCTGAATCGCAACCACTTGAAGATCATGGTTTTCGCCTTGTGTTAAGGCTACAATTTCCAAACCTTTCGCTAAAACAATGTCAGACAAATGCAAGCTTTCGCCAATTTCTAATCCTGAAACATCTACCTCAATAAATTCAGGCAAATCTTTAGGTAAACATGAGATTTCTATATCAACAAGATCATGCGTTACTACGCCGCCCTCTTTAGAACCAGGCGCAATTTCTTCACCAGTAAAGTGAATAGGCACATTAACTTTTAGTTTTTCTTTCATGCTAACGCGTAAAAAATCTGCATGCATCAGTACTGATTTCGCAGGATGACGCTGCAAAGCCTTAATAATAACTTTTTCTTTTTTGCCTTCAACATCTATAGATAAAATGTGCGAGAAAAAAGCTTCATTTTCTGTGCTATGCATCAACTGGTTATGAGCTAATGTTATCGAAACAGGCTCTGCACCAGCCCCATAAATAACTGCCGGCACCTTGTCCTGCTTACGTAGGCGTCGTGTTGCACCTTTGCCCAAATCTTTACGAAGCGATGCTGTTAATTCAAAACCGATACTCATCTAACTTTCTCCAAAAAATAATTTTATTTGTACTAAACAGGGCATTTTGCCATACTTTTTAATCTACGTATAGTGAACTTACCGAATCACCATCAACCATACGTCGAATTGTCTCCGCCAATATCTCGGCAACGCTTAGTTGGCGAATTTTGTCACAAGCCAGCGCATCAGCCCTTAGCGGGWTAGTATTAGTAACAACCAACTCATCTAACACTGAGCCAGATATATTCTCAATCGCCTTACCGGACAATACTGGGTGAGTACAATAAGCCCTAACACTCAGCGCACCATTTTCTTTCAATGCTTTAGCAGCTAGGCATAACGTCCCTGCTGTATCAACAAGGTCATCCACAATCACGCATTCACGGCCACTCACGTCACCAATAATATTCATGACCTGAGCTACATTGGGCTTCGGACGACGTTTATCAATAATCGCTAAATCAGCATCATCCAAACGCTTTGCAAGCGCTCTAGCTCTAACCACGCCACCGACATCAGGCGACACAATCATTAAGTYTTTTGTTTTTCTTTTCCAAATATCACCTAACAATAAAGGCGACGCATAAACATTGTCTACGGGAATGTCAAAAAATCCTTGAATTTGGTCCGCATGTAAGTCAACTGTTAGCACGTGATCTGCGCCAGCTGAATCAATCATTTTAGCGACCAATTTAGACGTGATAGGCACCCGAGCTGAACGTGGACGACGGTCCTGCCTTGCATAACCATAATAAGGGATAACTGCTGTAATTCTACTCGCACACGCTCTTTTCAATGCGTCAATTAGAACCAATAGTTCCATCACATGGTCATTTGTTGGCGCACAAGTCGGCTGAATAATGAAAACCTCTTTACCACGGACGTTCTCACCGATTTCAACCATCACCTCACCGTCGCTAAACTTATCAACGGTGGCACGGCCTAAACTGATATTCAAATAACGCGCTATATCCTGAGCTAACGTCCTGTTAGCATTACCGGTAAACACCATGATGCGACTATCTAACACGCTAAACTCCTACTGAAGAAACCGAATGAATTTAAATAAAGAATGGCTGGGGCGCCAGGACTCGAACCTGGGATGCGGAGATCAAAACCCCGTGCCTTAACCACTTGGCCACGCCCCAAACTTTATGGCTGCAGATTATACCTGATTTGCTCGATTAAAAAACTGTTTAAGTGACTTCTGTAAAGGCGATTCATTAATCCCTTTTACAACCCACTTAGTCCAGCTTTCTGGCAACTGATCTGACAGCGACACCGCCTCTTGTCGAGTACTGCACTTTGCAAACATACTCGAACCGGTGCCTGTTAAATAAACGCTACTGAATTCAGAAAATTGCTGATGTACATCACGCAATTCCTGACTCATCTGCATTACTACCGGCAAGCAATCATTCTTAACTTGCCCGTTTAGAAAGTCGCGTATTGTGATGGCTGAATTATCCCGTGTCAAACTGTTATGGGCAAAAACTTCTTTTGTTGAACAATGGACATCCGAATTTACGACCACATACCACTGTTCCGGTAAATCCAACACTTGAAGTTGCTCTCCCACACCTTCAGCCCATGCTGATTGACCCAGCACAAAAACAGGTACATCTGCACCGAGTTTTAACGCAATGCGGGCCAGTTCATCAGCTGAATAATCTAAGCCCCACATCGCATTTAGAACAACCAATGCCGTTGCGGCATCCGAGCTTCCACCGCCTAAACCCGCGCCCAAGGGCAGTATTTTTTTCAACTCAATATTTGCACCTAGGGACGGTTTATTACTATGGTCTTTCAGCAACTGCGCAGCGCGAACCACCAAGTTATCAGCATTAGCAATCTCACCCCGACTGCAACTAAAATCAATAATCCCATCTTGCCTTATGTCAAAATTTAGCCAATCAGACATCGCCACYAATTGAAAAACTGTTTGCAACTGATGATAGCCGTCAGCTCGCTGACTTACGATATTCAACATTAAATTAAGCTTAGCCGGCGCTGGCCACCAATGCTCTACCCACTCGCACTCATCAGAATTCATGTCAGCCACTCATCGATTATTAATATGATTTTTAAGCCACCTTTGCTCAGCGTTAGCTTTTTAGGTAGCACGAGTTCATTAACCCTATTAAAGCGTTGCAGTTTTACCTGCCAGCCATCTTGTTCAAACATCAAAATATTCTCAATGCCAGAACCAACTATTTCTGCGCTTGAAAATGGTGCTGGAATACCTCTCACCCAAAACCGCAGGTACCGTAAAGGTGGCGAATAACCCAATAATGACTGCAACTCATTTTCTGAAACCTGTCTTACGACGCCGTCTGCATCTGATAACTTGATGCCTTGCTGGCCGTATTCAAGTTTCGCCACAACCCCGCCTAACGAGGTACTTAAAACTAGCGCATCAACTGTTTCATCATGATTCCAGTCTAATTTTGTTAACCACGATTCATACCTGTTACGAACTGATATACGGCCTAATAAACGCCAGCTTTTAACGGCTAATATTTCCTCAACATCGCCAAAATCTTTCTTTGAAACTATGTCGCTTTTTTTAGGCTCAATCGCAGCGCATGCAAAAAGCTGCGTTACTACCAACACAACTAATATGCGAAACTTCACTTTAACCTCTTCAAAACCTCAAGCAGGTATCGATTATCTTCATCTTTTTTTAACGCATTTTCCCAAAGCTCTCTGGCTTCTTTTTGCCGGCCCAATATCCACATTGTTTCCCCTAAATGAGCCGCTATCTCACCATCAGGTGATTTTGCATACGCTTTTTGCAATAACAACAGCGCCTGTTCGTAATGGCCTTCACGATAATTCAACCAACCCATACTGTCCAAAATAGCAGGGTCATTCGGTCTAATCGATAATGCCTGAGTTAAATAATTCCTAGCTTCTTTAAAGCGAAACGTCTTGCTCGCCAACGTATAACCCAAAGCGTTGAGTGCATTAGCGTCTTTCGGCGTTTTTTCCAAAACAATCAACAAATCTTTTTCTGCTAACGCCAAATCACCCACTTCAGTTGCGGCAATAGAGCGCGCATACCTTAGCGACATATCGCTAGTGTGCTCACCCACAGCCACGGTCATTAAATCAAGCAATACTTGATTGTGCTGGCCATCCATTAATAATTCAGCTTCTAATAAGTAAAATCGCGACGACTCTTTGGGGAAGTCGTTACGCAATGTCTGCATAATGCTCCTAGCCCCTTCCAAATCACCTAGCTCTGATTTAATCATCGAAAGATATGATTTAGCGTCAACATAATGAACCCCTCGGCCCACCTTCTCAAACCACTCTAACGCTTGCTTGTTTTCTTTTTCGTGATAGTGAATGCGCCCTAAATAAAATGCCGATTTAGAAGGAAATGAATTAACTTCATATAACTCTTCAAACGTCTCCTTCGCTCCCTTAACATCATCCAGTTTTAAATAAACAAGGCCTAAAGCAAACTTAGCTTCGGGGTAATTTTTATCAGCCGACGCTAATTGAATAAACTGCTGTTTAGCTTCTTCATATTGTTCGTTTTTTGCTAGCAGCTGCCCATAACCCATCAGCAGTAAATTATTGCCTAGGCGTTGGCTTGCTTCTTTTAAAACAGCTATCGCGCCAGCCGTATCCCCTTTGTTTTCAAAAACACGCGCTAACTGAACAAAGCTGACCGCCCATGACGGATCGATTTTTGTCGCCTCTTGCGCATCTTGCTCGGCTTGATTCAAGTCACCAAATGCTGCTATCAACTGAGACCTAGCAACATACACGCCCGCTTCTTTAGCGTTTCGCTCAACCAACGCGTCCATAACGCTGATGGCAATATCTTTGTTCGCATGGCGCGAAACAATATCTCCGACAGCTAACAGAGCATTTCGTTTAGGAATATCGCCCTTATCTAATAGGACATCGATTTGCTCTAAACTCTTGTCCACATCGCCAGAACGCAAATAAATAGTCAGTGCTAGACGACGCATTTGTGCATCTAAGTTTCCCGCTTTAACCACAATATCAATAGCTGCTTTAGCAGAAGCAATGTCTTTGTTATACAAGGCTACTTGAGCTGCTCTAAAGGCTATTTGCGGGTCCTGCGATTGCTCAGCAGCCCTCGCGTAAAAGGCAGATGCCATATTTACATCACCCCGTTGACCGGCAATTTCACCACTAAGCAGGCTAAATAACAAAGCCGCATCTAATTGGCTTTCTTGTGGCTTCGGCGTTTCTTTTTGCTTTTCGTCCGCAACAGGCTTAACTTGAGAAGCTCCCTTCACGCTAACAACATCCACCTTATCAACATGCGCACAGGCACTCGACAGCACGACGATAGACGCCAACATTAACTGTAAAAGGACTTTTTTCTTACCTAACAACCGAAACCAAATTTTCAACATAAAAATCATTACTCGTAACTTATAAAGCACTGAACGCGCCAAAACGCTTATAATAACCCAATTAGAATAAAGTAAAGCAATCAAAAAGCGCATGCTTCTCACGCTCGGACTCAATCACAATACCGCACCTATAGAAATTCGCGAAAAACTCGCTTTTTCGCCCGAGCGCCTTGGTCAATCATTAGCGTCTTTAAATCAGTTATCGGTCATTGAAGAAGCCGCTATTCTATCTACCTGCAACCGTACTGAAATTTATTGTGATATAGCCGAACATCAAACAGATGAACTCATCGCGTGGTTAGCCATACATCACAAACTTGAGGAAGGCAGTATTAGAGAATACCTATACAGCCACACCGATTACGCATCAATTAAACACATGTCACGTGTCGCATGCGGCCTAGACTCCATGGTGCTTGGTGAGCCGCAAATTCTAGGTCAAATGAAAACCGCGTACCAACAAGCCGGCCAAGCAGGCACCCTAGGAAAATACTTAGGCCGACTTTTTCAACACACGTTTCAAGTCGCCAAGAAAGTTCGTACCGATACAGCCATCGGCTCTAGCCCTGTTTCCATTGCGTTTGCTGGTGTAAAGCTCGCAAAGAATATATTTGGTGATTTGAAAAACCAAACTGCCTTATTAATCGGCGCAGGTGAAACCATTGAATTGTCGGCTCAGCACCTAACCGAACAAGGCATCGGGCGGCTTATCGTTGCTAATAGGACCTTAGAAAAGGCCCACGCCATCGCTTCCCAAGGAAACGGCTACGCCATCGAAATAAAAGATATTCCAGAACATTTACCGGAGGCGGATATCATTATTTCATCCACCGCCAGTTCCTTGCCTATTCTCGGCAAAGGCAGCGTTGAAACGGCCATTCTTAAGCGCAAGCATAAACCTATGTTTATGATGGATTTAGCCGTCCCTCACGATATTGAAAAAGAAGTTGGCTCGTTGAGTGATGTGTATTTATATGGCATTGATGACCTAAAAAATATTGTCGACGATGGATTACAATCGCGCCGTGAAGCCGCCGAACAAGCTGAAGACATTATAGATATACAAGTCTCGCATTTTGAAACATGGATTCGCTCACAAAATGCGTCTCAAACCATTTACCAGCTCAGAAAAAATGCTGATGAATGTCGTCAAGAGCAGTTGCAAAAAGCGCTAGCGTCCATCAAGAAAGGACAGTCACCCGAGTTAGTTCTTGAACGCCTTTCCAATGATTTAACCAATAAGATTCTACACGCACCGAGTAGCACACTAAAACAAGCCGCCGCTGATAATAATATTGATTTATTATCCGCCGCCCAAGAAATTTTTAAATTAAAAAAATAACGTGAATATAACCGTCTTACACAAACTGGATTCGCTATCTGAGCGCTTTGAAGAAATCGCCGCTCTGTTATCTGAGCCCAGCGTACAAAGTGATCAAAACAAGTTTCGCGCCTTAAGCAAGGAATACGCACAGTTGGACCCCGTGGTTAATACCCATAAAAACTATTTGGCTACATTAGAAGATCAGGGCGCAGCGAAAAGCATGCTGAACGACAGTGATCCCGAAATCAAAGCCATGGCGAAAGAGGAACTCAAAGAGATTCAAAGTACGCTTGAGGAGCAAGAAAGAGACCTTCAGATTTTACTCTTGCCGAAAGATCCAAACGATGGAAAGAATGCATTTCTTGAAGTGCGCGCAGGAACCGGTGGCGCCGAAGCCGCCATATTTTCTGGCGATTTATACCGCATGTATTTACGCTTTGCAGAAAAAAAAGGCTGGTCATTCGAGATTATCAGCGAAAGTCTAGGCGACCACGGCGGGTATAAAGAAGTCATCGCGCGAATTGAAGGCAAGGACGTCTACTCACAATTGAAATTTGAATCTGGCGCGCATCGTGTTCAACGTGTTCCAGAAACGGAATCGCAAGGACGCGTACATACCTCTGCCTGCACCATCGCCATCATGCCCGAAGTAGATGAAAAAGATGACATTGACATCAACCCATCTGATTTGCGCGTGGACACCTTCCGCGCATCAGGCTCAGGCGGACAACACGTTAACAAAACTGATTCCGCCGTTCGTCTAACCCACCTTCCAACGGGTACTGTTGTAGAGTGTCAAGATGAACGCTCGCAACATAAGAATCGCGCTCGTGCGATGTCCCTGTTGAAAGCCAGAATTCTCGCAGCAGAACAAGAAAAAATAGATGCT
>JAESRY010000100.1 GCA_016764415.1 Cycloclasticus sp.
TTAGCTTGGAGCACGGCATGGAGCAGCGTCAGGCGCTATCAGAGAGCGTCCGTATTAATTTACAGCCGGTATTTTTGACCAGCATTACAACAATGATTGGTTTTTTGTGTATGAATTTTAGTGAAGTGCCGCCGTTTAATGATTTAGGGAATATCGTTGCTATTGGGGTGTTCGTGTCTTTTTGTGTATCGCTTACTTTTTTGCCTGCACTGATGAGTTTCTTGCCAATAAAAGTAAAAATTAGGGAAGACAAAGATGTTGAAAAATTAGAACATTTTTCAGCGTTTGTAATTAAAAATCAAAACATCATATTGGTAGTTATGACAGGTATTGTGCTGGTTTCAAGTTATTTGGTTACATTGAATAAGCCAGAAGAGCAATTTTTAAAATATTTTGATGAGTCTATAAAGTTTAGAACTGATTCAGACTTTGCGTCTAGCTCTCTAGGTGGTTTATATCAGCTTGTGTACTCTGTACCCGCGCAGGGCAAGGGCGGCATTAGTGAGCCTGACTACTTGCAAAATTTAGATAAAATGGCCACTTGGTTTATGCAGCAGCCTGAAACGATTAATGCATATGTGTTAACCGATACGATGAAGCGTTTAAATAAAAATATGCATGGTGACGACCCTGAAGCATATGTCTTGCCGAATAGTCGTGAATTGGCCGCACAATACTTGCTATTGTACGAAATGTCCTTACCCTACGGTTTGGATTTGAATAACCAAGTCAATGTGGATAAGTCGGCTAGCCGTTTGCTTATCACTGTGCGTGAGATGAGCAATGTAGAACTGCTAGGTTTAGAGAAGCGAGTGCAGGCTTGGAGTAGTGAAAATTTACCAAAGTATATGCAAGCACCCGGTACAGGAGCGATGTTGATGTTTGCGCATATCACAGAAAAAAATATTAACGGCATGTTGAAAGGTTCAGTGTTAGCGCTTTTCTTGATTTCGGTTATTCTTATTTTTGCTTTACGTTCTCTGAAAATTGGCATCATTAGCTTGGTGCCCAACCTTGTGCCAGTGTTGATTGGTTTTGGTATATGGGGCCTTCTTTATGTACAGGTGAATATGGCGTTGGCTATTGTGGTTAGTATGACGTTGGGTATTGTGGTTGATGATACTGTGCACTTTTTAAGCAAATACCTTCGAGCAAAACGTGAAAAAGGCTACAGCACCGAACGTTCTATCACGTATGCCTATACCCATGTGGGCAAGGCACTAGTGGTAAATACTATCGTTTTATCCGTTGGTTTTGCTGTGCTTATGATGTCGCCGTTCGCGCTTAATTCTGATATGGCTACAGTGACCGCATGGATTATTGTTATAGCATTGATAGTAGATTTTCTGCTGTTACCAGTACTTTTATTGAAATTTGATAAGGAAAAATGATGAAAAAATTATTAATATTAAGCTTGTGCTTCCTTCCGGTTGTCGTGTTTGCGCAAACGGCGGAAGAAAAAGGGTTGCAGATTACGGTTGAGGCTGACAAACGAGATGCGGGCTTTATTGATTCGACATCAAAGTTGACGATGACACTGAAAAATGCAAATGGTGATACTAGTATCCGTAAAATGCGTTCAAAAAACCTTGAGGTTAAAGAAGACGGTGATAAAGGATTAACAATTTTTGATGAACCGGCTGATATTAAAGGCACCGCATTCTTATCGTTTACACATATTTTGGAAGCAGATGATCAGTGGTTGTACTTGCCAGCGCTCAAACGTGTAAAGCGAATTTCTTCTAAAAATAAGTCAGGCCCTTTTATGGGTAGCGAATTTGCATTTGAGGACTTATCGTCACGCGAAGTGGAGAAATACAATTACAAATATTTAAAAGACGAAGCGGTTGATGGTGAAGATGCGTTTGTTATTGAAACAAGAGCTAACTACAAATACTCGGGTTATACGCGCTCTGTTGTATGGCTCAGCAAAGAGAAATATCAGCCGTTGAAAATAGAGTATTACGACCGTAAAAACACATTGCTTAAAACGATGATGGCTTCGGGTTATCAGCAGTATTTGGGTAAATTTTGGCGCCCTGACGTGATGATGATGGTGAACCATCAAACAAAGAAAGAAACACGTTTAGATTTTTCAAACTACGAATTTAAAACGGGTTTGTCGGACCGCGACTTTAATAAAAGCAGCCTAAAAAGGGCGCGTTAACTGACACGATGAATATGCTTTTTCGAAGCTTGGCTAGATACTGTGTATGGGGCRTTTTGTTGTTCTCATCGGTTTTGTCAGCGGGTGAATGGTCTGGCTACGTAGCGGCAGAGTATCGAGGTTTCATTCATGCGCCGTTAGATAATGGCCAGTTTGATCATAACAATGTGTCGTTATCGGTGGAGCCGGAGTTTTATCATGGCTGGAATGCTGGCAATGACAGCATTACCTTTGTTTCTTTTGCGCGTTGGGACGAGCAAGACCCGCAACGCTCACACGTGGATATTCGTGAGCTTATTTGGCTGCACGCTGAAGATGACTGGGAGTTGCAAGCGGGCATCGGCAAAGTATTTTGGGGTGTTACTGAATCTCAGCACCTCGTGGATATTATCAACCAGACGGATTTAGTCGAAAATTTGGACGGCGAGGACAAGCTCGGTCAGCCAATGATTAGTTTGTCTTTAATTAAAGACTGGGGAACGCTAGATATGTACGTGTTGCCCGGCTTTCGTGAAAGGCGCTTTGCGGGAGAAGAGGGGCGTTTGCGTTCAATCCCAGAAATAGATGACCACACGGCGTACGAATCGGGCAGTAAAGATAAACACGTTGATGTTGCCTTTCGTTGGGGGCAAACGTTTGACGATTGGGATGTCGGCGTATCGCATTTTTATGGTACGAGCCGAGAGCCAACTATTACCCCGACAACTACGGCTAATGGCGTCGTGTTGAACGCTTTTTATCCACTTATTCACCAAACTGGCTTAGATGTTCAGGCTACCTTAGATGAATGGTTGTGGAAGTTAGAAGTTATTCACCGAAGCGGGCAAGGTGAAACATTCAATGCGTTAACGGGTGGTTTTGAATATACCTTTGTTGGGGTGGTGGGCTCGTCAGCAGATGTTGGTGTTATCGTAGAATATCTATATGACGATAGAGGAGCGAAGCCATCAGTTGCCTTTCAAAATGACTTATTTGTAGGCGGCCGTTTAGCGATGAATGATGCTGAATCAAGTGAATTGCTGTTTGGCGTAATTGCAGATTTGCAAAAAAACACACGTTTTTATAGCGTAGAGGCCAGCCGCCGCTTTGGTGATGCTTGGATATTAAGCCTAGAGGCGCGCGTACTGTCGTCTGTTTCAAATAATGAGCCATTTACAGCGTTGAGTGATGATGACTACGTTCAATTAGAGTTAGCGAGACATTTTTAAGTAAACCTTAAGAGGTTTTAGCGATAGAATTTGCAAATACTTGATAGAACATCATATATAGTGCAAAATTCGCGGTTCGTAAAAATAAAAACGGACCTAAAATGAAATTAATAACAGCGATTATTAAACCATTCAAGCTTGATGATGTGCGTGAAGGGCTTAGTGATATTGGCGTTGCGGGCGTCACGGTAACAGAAGTTAAAGGCTTTGGCCGTCAGCGCGGGCACACAGAGCTGTATCGTGGTGCAGAGTACGTCGTAGATTTTCTTCCAAAAGTAAAACTTGAAATTGCAGTGTCTGAGGAGCAGTTGGACCAGGCGATTGATGCAATTATTGCAGCTGCTAACACGGGCAAAATTGGCGACGGCAAAATATTCGTAACAAATTTAGAAAAAGTGATTCGTATCCGTACGGGTGAAACGGGTAACGAGGCATTATAAATGAGTAATAAAATAATAAAAAAAGGCGGCTTATTGGCCGTGTTACTTCTACTGCCTAGCTTGGCATTTGCTGATGAGTTAAATGGCGCAAACACAGCGTGGATTTTGACAGCAACGGCGTTGGTGTTGTTTATGACCATCCCCGGGCTTTCAATGTTCTATGCGGGTTTGGTGCGCAGCAAAAACGTTTTGTCTGTCTTTATGCAGTGCTTCGCTATTACGTGCGTAACATCTATTTTATGGTTTGTTGCCGGCTATAGCCTTGCGTTTGGTGAAGGCAATGCATGGATTGGTGACTTCTCTAAGGTCATGCTTGCAGGCGTTGACCGTGACACTCTGTCAGGCGATATACCAGAATCATTGTTCGCGATGTTCCAAATGACGTTTGCTATTATTACGCCAGCGTTGATTGTAGGTGCGTTTGCAGAACGAATGAAATTTTCGGCGATGCTATTGTTCAGTGGTATATGGTTATTGGTTGTGTATGCGCCAGTAACGCACTGGGTATGGGGCGGTGGTTGGTTAGGCTCTATGGGTGTTTATGATTTCGCCGGTGGCTTGGTTGTGCATATTACAGCGGGTGTAGCGGCATTAGTGGCGGCGCTTGTGCTTGGCCCTAGAAAAGGCTTTCCAACAACGGCAATGCCTCCACATAATTTAACCATGACCATTGCTGGCGCAGGAATGTTGTGGGTTGGTTGGTTCGGCTTTAATGGCGGCAGCGCGTTAGCCGCGAATGGCGATGCGGCAATGGCCATTCTTGTCACACATATTTCAGCATCAATGGGTGCGTTAACGTGGGCGTTTATCGAGTGGAGAAAATTTGGTAAGCCGAGTGCTTTGGGCGCAGTAACGGGTATGGTGGCTGGTTTGGGTACTATTACACCGGCATCTGGATTTGTCGGCCCAGGCGGCGCCTTAATTATTGGTTTGTTAGCAGGTTTTGTTTGCTTTAACGCGACTCAATTCATTAAGCAAAAGTTGAAGATTGATGATTCTTTAGATGTGTTCCCCGTGCATGGCGTGGGTGGTATTCTCGGTACTTTAGCAGTGGCTATTTTTGCTTCTACAGAGCTAGGTGTGTTTAGTGGTTATGGCTTTGCTGATGGCATTTCATCCATTGCCGATCAGTTCTCCGTTCAAGCGATTGGTGTTGTTGCAGTGATAGTTTTTACCGCAGTAGCAACGTACGTCATTTTGAAGCTTGTGGCGCTATTAACAGGTGGGCTTCGTGTTGATGAAGAAGCTGAGCAACAAGGTTTGGATATCGTTTCTCATGAAGAAACGGGTTATAACTTGTAACCACTAGAGTATGAATAAAAAACCCGGCTAGCCCGGGTTTTTTTATGCTTGATGTTTGTGTTTATGGTAAAAAGATAGGTGTAAATACATTAAGGAGAACGGCATGATTAAATTATATGGTTTCCCGAGGTCAAGAAGTACACGCGTAGTTTGGATGCTAGAGGAACTGGGCGTTGATTATGAGTTTAACAAAATTGAATTATTAGAAGGTGCGGGCCAGTCTGAAGAGTATTTAAAAATACACGCGGATGGAAAAGTGCCAGCCATTAACGATGATGGCTTTGTGCTGACAGAATCAGCGGCCATTGTGACGTATTTGGGCGACAAATTTTCAGATTCCAAGTTGGTGCCAGAAGCGGGAACCCAAGCGCGTGCAAAGTATGATGAATGGTGTTTCTTCGTTTTAACGGAATTGGAACAACCTTTATGGACAGTGGGTAAGCATACGTTTGTATTTCCGGAAGAAAAGCGTGTGCCTGAAATTCTTGACGTGGCGCATTGGGAGTTTTTGAAAGCCTGCAAGGTGCTTGAGAAAAACTTAGCGGGTAAGGAGTTTGCGATGGGCGGTGCTTTTTCTGCTGTCGACATCTTGGTCGCGCATACCTTGCGTTGGGCGAATGCCTTTGGGGTGCCCTCAGGTTCAAAAGCGTTAGATGCGTACAGAGATAGAATAAGTGCGAGGCCTTCGTTTGATAAAGTAACGAGCAGGGAAACCGCGCTGGGTTAAACACGAATAGCGGTCTATTCAGACGGTTGTTTTCAGTGGTATAATAGGGAGTTCGTCCAAACAGAAATGCTATTTTGTTTGGATCCTGTTTTATTAACTTAACAAATGTAGACTTATGACTGATTTAACCAAATATAGAAATATTGGTATTTTCGCCCACGTGGATGCGGGTAAAACGACTACCACTGAACGTATCTTAAAATTAACCGGCAAAATCCATAAAACAGGTGAGGTTCACGATGGTGAAGCAACAACCGATTTCATGGAACAAGAAGCGGAACGTGGAATAACCATTCAGTCTGCTGCGGTTTCATGTGAATGGGATGGCCATCGCATGAATATTATTGATACGCCGGGACACGTTGATTTCACCATCGAAGTGTATCGTTCATTAAAAGTTCTAGATGGCGGCGTTGGCGTATTTTGTGGTTCTGGCGGTGTTGAGCCCCAGTCAGAAACTAACTGGCGTTATGCGAATGAATCAGAAGTAGCACGAGTTATTTTTGTTAATAAAATGGATCGTATGGGTGCAGACTTCTACCGTGTGACCGATCAAGTGAAAAGTGTACTTGATGCGACTCCTTTGATTTTGGTGTTACCAATAGGTATAGAAGAAGACTTTGTTGGTGTTGTTGATTTGTTAACACGCAAAGCACACATTTGGGATGACACAGGCTTACCAGAAAACTTTTCTGTTGGAGAGCCACCAGCAGACATGGCAGAGATAATAGAAGAATACCGCGAAAAGCTAATTGAAATGGCTGTTGAGCAAGACGACGACTTAATGGAGTCGTATTTAGAAGGCGAAGAGCCATCAATTGAAGACCTTAAGCGTTGTATCCGTAAGGGCACTATCGCATTAGATTTTTTCCCAACATTATGTGGTTCAGCATTTAAAAATAAAGGCATTCAATTAGTATTGGACGCAGTTGTGGATTACTTACCTAACCCTATGGAAGTGAAACCTCAGCCTGAAACAGATGATGAAGGCAATGAGACCGGTAACTTCGCCATTGTTGACCCGACTAAGCCATTACGTGCGTTAGCGTTTAAAATTATGGACGATCGATTTGGCGCGTTAACCTTTATTCGTATTTATTCTGGTGTGATGAATAAAGGCGATACCGTTTTAAATACATTCACAGGTAAAACAGAACGTATTGGCCGTTTGGTAGAAATGCAGGCGGATGACCGTATTGAACTAACTGGCGCAACAGCGGGCGATATTATTGCGGTTGTGGGCATGAAAGATGTACAAACAGGTCACACATTATGTGATCCTAAAAACCCAGCTACATTAGAACCAATGGTTTTCCCGGATCCAGTTATCTCAATCGCTGTATCGCCTAAAGATAAAGGCGGTTCAGAAAAAATGGGTATAGCGATCGGTAAAATGATTAAAGAAGATCCATCTTTCCGCGTTGAAACAGACGAAGACAGTGGTGAAACTATTCTTAAAGGCATGGGTGAGCTTCATTTGGATATCAAAATTGATATTCTTAAGCGTACGCATGGTGTTGACGTTACTGTTGGTAAACCACAAGTGGCATACCGCGAAACCATTACTAAGCGTTTAGAAGACAGCTACACACATAAAAAACAATCAGGTGGTTCTGGTCAATTTGGTAAAATTGATTATATTCTTGAGCCAGCAGAAACGGGTGAAGGCTATAGTTTTGAATCAAAAGTAACCGGTGGTAACGTGCCGCGTGAATACTGGCCTGCCGTTGAAAAAGGATTTAAAAAGCAAATGGCCAGAGGCGTTTTAGCTGGCTATCCTTGCGTAGACGTAAAAGTAACGTTGTTAGACGGTGGGTTCCACGCAGTGGATTCATCAGCAGTAGCGTTTGAATTAGCTGCTAACGGCGCGTATCGTCAATCTATGCCCAAAGCAGGCGCGCAAATCATGGAACCGATTATGAAAGTAGACGTGTTCACACCGGATGATCACGTGGGTGATGTTATTGGCGACCTTAATCGTCGTCGAGGCATGATAAAATCACAAGATGCTGGTGCAACAGGCGTGCGTATTAAAGCAGAAGTACCGCTAAGCGAAATGTTTGGCTACATCGGTGATTTACGTACCATGACATCAGGTCGTGGTCAGTTCTCTATGGAATTTGTGCACTACTTGCCTTGTCCTAGAAACATTGCTGAAGAAGTGATCAAAGAAGCTAAAGAACGTGACGCAAAGAAATAGTTAATTTTTGTGTTAAGTTATTAAAGCCGAATTAAGCGGAGAGGTTTTTTCTTCGCTTCAATGAGACTAATGCCCTTTGGGTGCTTAAAAGGGCTGGTTGTACCAGCCCTTTTTTATGCCATAAAATAAACATATGAATGTATTAATTATTGCATCGCTATGGCCTGAGCCAACATCCTCTGCGGCAGGTCGACGGATGGTCGATTTGCTAGAGCTGTTTCACTCACAAGGCTGGGCAATAACATATGCTTGTACGGCTGCAGAGTCTGAGCATTGTTATCCGCTAGATAGCTTAAATATTAAGCAGCAAACAATCTTGATTAATAGCAGCACGTTCGATGATTTTATTCGCAAGTTATCACCAGATATCGTTTTATACGACCGTTTTATGGTGGAAGAACAATTTTCTTGGCGCGTAGAAAAGCAATGCCCAAACGCGATGACCTTACTGGAAACATCCGATTTGCATT
>JAESRY010000024.1 GCA_016764415.1 Cycloclasticus sp.
CAAGCCATGCATATAGGGCAGCACACCGAGAACCGGCTTACCGGTATACTGTTCGAGCCAATCCAAGCCTGATTGTAATAAAGCAATATCGCCGCGAAAACGATTAATAACGAAGCCTTTAACGCGCGCCTGCTCTTGCTCACTCAACAGCGCCAATGTGCCCGTTAGGTGTGCAAACACGCCGCCACGGTCAATATCTGCAATGATAATGACTGGGCAGTCTACCGCCTGTGCGAAACCCATATTGGCTATATCATTAGCTCGTAAATTAATCTCAGCAGGAGAGCCAGCACCTTCGACCACAACCGCTGCATAATGTTCGGCAAGTCGCTGGTGAGATTCAAGTACCGCTGTTCGAGCGACTCGCTTATAGTCGTGATAAGCCAGCGCATCCATGTTGCCGACCGCACGTCCATGAATAATTACCTGCGCTCCAATATCCGAGTTCGGTTTGAGCAACACTGGGTTCATATCGCTATGCGGTGCCAGTTTACACGCTTGCGCCTGCACTGCTTGAGCTCGACCAATTTCGCCCCCATCGACGCTCACCGCACTATTAAGCGCCATGTTCTGCGGTTTAAATGGAACAACGCGAACACCGCGTCGCTGCAGCCAACGACACAGAGCCGTTACCAGCAAACTTTTACCCGCGTCAGACGTCGTGCCCTGAATCATTAATGTGTGCTTATTCATAGGCTTGCCTCAAATAGCTCATCTGTTATCACATTAGCTAAAACCTCTTCAAGTCGCTGCCACTGTGACTCATTGGCAGGTAGGCCAAAACGTATACTCGGTGGTGTAGAAAACACTCTTGTCAAAACTCCCATCTGAGCAAGCCGTTGATGTATTTCTTGTGCGCGCGGTAACTGTAACCACTTAAATAAAGCACAGCCACCGTCTGGCAACAGCTTATGCTGTGTCAATAATGCGTCTAAACGCGCGCCGTCATCCTTTAAGCCTTGGCGTGTTGCATGTTGCCATGCACGGTCTTCTAAAGCCCTTTTTGCCACCCAACGCGCTGGCCCACTCACTGTCCAAGGGCCAAGCAATAACCTCAGTTGCGTCAGTAATGTCGCCTGCGCACAAACAAAACCCACTCGCGCCCCAGCAAGGCCAAAAAACTTACCCAATGAACGCAGAACGATCAAACCTCGACGTGCGCTATAAACTGCCATGCTGGTCTCATTTGTACAATCGATAAACGCCTCATCCACCACTAAGCAGCCGCCATGTGAAGCCAATTGTTCGTGCCAAGTGAGCAGTTGTTGCTGCGAAAAACTGGCCCCTGTTGGGTTATTTGGATGAATAAGCACCAGTGAATCTAAGTTCGGCAGCTGCTCCTCCACAGCACACTCTTCGACCATCGTGACATCATGCCCAGCGCGGCGCCAAGCGTGTGCATGCTCGGCATAACCAGGGTTCAACACGCCAACTCGTTGAGTTGGATACAAATTAGGCAGGGCCTGAATCGCCGCTTGCGAGCCTGCAACAACCAAGATATCTTCAGCGCCATAATAATCACCTGCCGCCTGCTCAAGGCCATCATTGTCTTCGGGTAAACGTAACCAACTTGATGCGGGCACTGACGGTACCGGCCAACCTTTTGGGTTAATACCGGTGGAAAGGTCCAACCAATTATCGAGCGCAATAGAATAATCAACCACTGCTTGCTGAAGCCTGCCGCCGTGCTCAAGCATGAGACCATGCCGCCAATATAAAAAACACAACAACCCATACACCAACACTATGCCGTACAAGTTGTAATGCCCGTCTAATATCATCAGCAGTAGCTGCTGCGCCGGCACCGAGTATCGGACGTTGATGCCATTCACCTAAATAGCACGCTGGCCCACCGAGTGTTACGCCTAACGCACCAGCACCGGCAGCCATTACGGGGCCAGCATTTGGGCTATCCCATAAAGGCGCTTGGGTTTGCCAACAAGCTAGTGCCTGACGGCTTTTAACAAAGACGCAAGAAGCTGTTACTGGTGTCGCCAGCGCACGGAAATCGATAACAACCAGCGCGTAGGTAATGGCAGTCAGTCGGGCAGGAAAATAATTTAATACATCATCAAAACGTGCCGCTGCCCAGCCGAAATCATGATAACGCTGATTACGATAGCCCCACATTGCATCAAGCGTGTTTGCTAAGCGGTACAGTACTGCACCGGGCGCACCGGCTACAGCAAACCAAAACAGTGCACCGAATACACCATCATTGCCATTTTCTAGCACTGATTCGGTTGCTGCAGCCGAAATATCCAAAGCTGATGAGTCACGACTAACCATTCGAGAAACCAGTCGTCGCGCATAATCAACATCAGCATTATTTAACGCTATCACGATTGGAGCAGCGTGGTCATGCAAGCTTTTATGTCCAATGGTCAAATACAACATCAGCACACTCAGTAACGTACCGACGTAAGGCAACTGTGATAAGACTACCGCCACCGAGGTGAATGTTAATAGCAATAACAACAAGGCCGTTGCTCCGCGTATTTTGCGAGCAATGCCATTAAGCCCTGCTGATCCGTACAAGCTACGCTCTAGCCTATCTGCCAGTCGGCCAAAACCAACCAAGGGGTGTAATCGGCGTGGCTCACCTAAAACCCAGTCCACTAGCACCGCTGCCAAAACAATACATGCGCTAGTCAACATAAACTCAGTCGCCTTCCACACTTGAATTGCACACCACGTAGGTCAGTTAAGCTCATGGCGTACTCTCGTGAATACCCCAAAAATTATGGAACAATGTCTTATTTGCCGGAGCGCCTTTCGTCCAGCCCTCCAGTTCAAGCATTGGCGCTGGGTAGAATTCCTTAACATGTCCAAGACACAAGATAGCGACAGGTTTTGCGCCCGTAGGCATTGCCAATAATTTGGCCAGTGCTAACGGATCAAACATCGATACCCAACCCATCCCTAAGCCTTCAGCCCTAGCTGCCAGCCAGAGGTTTTGAATCGCACAAGACACCGAGGCTAAGTCCATTTCTGGTAATGTACGGCGACCAAAAATATGCTCTTCGCGCTTGTCCATCAATGCGGCAACGAGCAGTTCGCCACACTGCTCAATTCCTTCGACCTTTAACTGCATAAATGATGCTTCACGTTGCCCCATAACTTGCGCAGTAGCCAGACGCTCAGCGTCAACTAGCCGATGAATCCGCCCGCGCAATGCAGTGTCTGTAATGCGCACAAATCGCCATGGCTGCATTAGCCCAACACTGGGCGCTAAATGCGCCGCGCCTAATAAACGTTGCAGCACTTCTGGCTCAACTCGATCTGGCAAAAAGTGGCGCATATCACGACGTTCACGCATTACACGGTAAACCGCAGCTAACTCCTGATCAGTAAAACGATTCACGGTAAAAATAACGCCGCAGTTGCGTCGGGGTTTGATGGGAAGTAAAAATGTAAATAAGACGCGGTCAAACGCTTGCATTGATAAATCGATTCTGCCCGACCATGATGGCGCGTCGAGATCGAGTACGCCACCGGCTCTAGCTCACATTCAATTTCAGAATGATGATAAGTATGCCCTCTCAGCTCACCTTCTGGCAAAACCGCACTGTGCAAACCCAGGTTACAAAGCCGTGGTCGCATAACGGCTTTGCTAGGCAACAACCCTACCATCGCTGCTGTTTGACCCTCAACATCTGTCAATGATTGCTGCAGGTACAACATGCCCCCGCACTCAGCAAGTATCGGCTTGGCCTCATCATGGTGCGCTCTTATCGACACCTTCATTGACTTATTGTTTGCTAAGCGATCAAGGTTTAGTTCTGGATAACCGCCGGGTAAATAAAGCGCATCTACCGTTGGTAATTGGCTGTCTGCTAGCGGTGAGAAAAATATGAGTTCTGCGCCCAAACACTTCAGTAAATCCAGATTTGCGTGATACAAAAAGGCAAACGCTTCATCACGCGCAACGCCAATACGAATACCTTCAAGCTTTCTTGAACAGTGTGCTTTTATCGGTTCGTTGAAGTTTGTCAGCGGTGGCAACTGGTCACTCATCGCCTTAATTCCAGCCGCCGCTTGTACAATACGTGTATCAAGGTCTTCAATCTCAACCGCTTGCAGTAAACCAAGGTGACGATCTGGTAGCGTGATGGCACTATCGTGAGCCAACCGACCATGGCAAGGCAGTCCGGCAGGTAGGCTTTCAAGCAACATTTGATAATGCCCTTGACTGCCTACTCGATTGGCAAACACCCCGTCAAATTGAAGGCCGGAACGGTACGTCGACAGCCCATATGCTATTGCCCCAAAGGTTTGCGCCATCGCACTTCCATCAATAAGGGCTAGCACGGGAATATTAAATAACTCGGCCAAATCAGCACTCGACGGTTGCCCATCGAATAAGCCCATCACACCTTCTATCAAAATCACATCAGCATCCGCTGCTGCCTCATATAATAGTTGTCGGCAATGCGCTTCACCTACCATCCACAAATCGAGCTGATAAACCCGATTACCCGAGGCCCGCTCAAGGATCATTGGGTCAAGAAAATCAGGGCCTACTTTAAATACTCGAACGCGCTGATCGCGGTCACGATAAAAACGTGCTAGCGCTGAGGTAAGAGTCGTTTTACCTTGGCCAGATGCTGGCGCAGCAATSAGCCACGCTGGGCAAGATCTCATAAATCAATACCTTTTTGCGCGCAAACACCTGCTCGAAAAGCGTGTTTTTGATCAACAAGTTCTGTCACCGTATCGGCCGCTTCACACAGTTCCTTTGGTGCAGCTCGTCCGGTGATAACGACGTGCTGCATCGGTGGCCGTGCGTTGAGATCAGCCAACACCGTATCTAACTCTAACCAACCGTACTTAATAGGATAGGTCAGCTCGTCTAACACGACTAGGCCTATAGATGGATCACCAAGCATGTCTTTTACCACCTCCCAGCCCGCTTGTGCCGTTTCAATATCACGGGCTAGATTTTGCGTTTCCCAGGTAAAGCCTTCGCCCAATACTTGCCAGTTAAGGTTTGGCTGATCACGGAAAAATAGTTCTTCGCCAGAATCGTTGCGCCCTTTGATAAATTGCGCTACCGCAACCTGCATTCCATGCCCCAGTGAACGCGCCACCATACCGAAAGCGGAACTAGACTTGCCCTTACCGTTTCCTGTTAATACCAACAGTAAACCTTGCTCTTTATCGGCATTAGCAATCTTCTCGTCCACCACTACCTTTTTGCGTTTCATTCTATTGCGATGACGCTGCTCGCTTTCTTTATCAACCACCGCTTAATTAACGAGCTTATTGTGTAATCGGCTTGTTTCATCTAGCAAAACAAACAAGCTATGTACCACCAGCGCAAAAGCCACATAAAAAGCCATTGTTTCTAGTGTATGCGGCGTATATTTAAGCAAGCGCGCAGTAAATTCGCTAAGGCTTGGGTCAGTAAAACGGCCTGAGTAAAAGTAAAATCCGCCACTAGAAAATAACTGGCAAACCAATACACCGCTCGTTGAGCTTATTAAAAGCCGCGGCAAAGTTCGCCATTCAAAGCGGTAATGCTTGGCGTAGCATTGACCGGCCAGCCATAAAGAACCGTAAGCGGGTAACAAAAAAGCATACGCTGGACTGATACAAAAACTAGACACACCACCCCAAGTGACCGCCGCATAATCAAGCGCCGCAGCTTCTAGAAGAAGAGCTGGGAGCAGCCAAATACTGCGTAGGTAAATACCTGCTAAAAAGAACACTGCCCATGCAGCACTGGGCAGGTTTTCAATAGTAGCGATATGATGACCGCGAGTCACTGCCATTAAAGCAGCCAGAAAAAGCCCAACCATTACCTGTTGGCGCGTTGATAAATTAATCATATTGTTTTCCATTTGTTATTTAAGGTTGATATCTTAGGGTGACGAACACGCCTCGCCTTGCTTGGTTGTAAAAGTCAGCGGTTTGGTAATTTTTGTCGAGCAAGTTTTCAATTCGACCTTGTAATAGCCAGTTTTTAGCCAAACCGTACTCCGCTCTCAAATCAAGCGTAGCAAAGCCATCGAGTCGCTTGGTATTTCCTAGGTTGTTGAAGCTCCGGCCTTGCGCCAATAACGAGGCACCTAAAGAATAATTTACAAACTGACGATCAATATCAAGCCGTAACGACTGCTGTGCACGACGAGCTAATATGTTCCCCCTATTACTACCGCTTGCGCGATTTTCAGGGTTAAGCAAGCTAAGGTTACTATTGATAATCCAACCATTAAACCGCGTCGCATAAACAGCTTCTATACCGCGAATACGTGCCTGAGCAATGTTCGCAGGTGCGTAAATATTGCTGTCATAAGCAATCAGTTGATCAATATCCGTTTGATAAACACTTAACGACCAACTGCCTATACCCGCTGCACCGCTTAGTCCAAATTCAACACTACGAGACTCTTCTGGCTCAAGTGTAGAGTTTCCATAGCCCGGATAATAAAGTTCATTAAATGTCGGTGCTTTAAACGCAGTACCATAGGCCGCGGTTAAACGTAGTTGCTTTGCCAGTGCGTAACCCCAAGCAAAACTCCCTGTCGTATGTTTATTAAACTGCTCATTATCATCTTGGCGTAAAGAGACTTGTAGATCATGCGTCGAAAAATTAATTTGATACTGGGCAAAAACGCCCTTGTCATCACGCGAGGTTTCTGAGTAAACCTTTGTGCTATCTACCTTGTCGTTTTGGTAGTCAATACCGAGGCTTAATAATTGATTATTAGCAATGTAAAAATCACTTTGCAACGATATAGAGTCGCGTTCGGTGTTGAATCGACTCTTAAACTGACTGTCCTTAAAGTTATCAGATTCATCTTGGCTGCGCCCTGCGGCCAGCGTTAATTGCCATATTTCCATCGGTGAAAAACGCACCGTTGCACCCTGTATTTGTTGTACCGATTCAGCTTCGTTAGTTGAACTACCATCGTACTCACTGTTACCCTTTGAACGTAACACATAAGCATCTAGCTCTAATCCGTTGTCAAAATGGTAGCCAGCACGTAACGAGCCGGAGACTCTGCGGTAAGCATCCTTATCAAGTTCGGTTGTATAACAACCTGCACCACCGGGGGATGGCTTGCCATTGCAGGCGTTAAAGCCCTGTGTATCTATGCCGCTTGCATTGAAACTAAACCAACCATCCTTACCACCGCCCGATAGCCCTGCCGATGCGTTGTATTCATTATATCGACCCGTACCCATGCTAAAAGAAGGCGTTAAATCTCCACCACCTTTACGTGTAAATATTTGAATGACACCTCCGATTGCCTCCGAACCGTATAAGCTCGAACGTGGCCCGCGAACAATTTCTATTCGTTCTATTTGCTCTATAGGCAGATGTTGAAAGGCTGTGGAGCCGGTGGTAACTGAGCCTAATTTAACCTCATCAATCATCACTAATACGTGGTCAGACTCGGTCCCTCGAAGAAAAATAGAGGTGGCTTTACCTGCTCCGCCACTGTTAGCAATTGTGATACCGGGCACACCTTGTAATGCATCTTGTACCGAGCGTATCTGTAAGCGCTCAATATCTTTTCGCGTGATGATCGTTACGGAGGCAAGTGTGTCATCGACTGATTGCGCGGTACGCGTCGCAGTGACAATTAGATCATTATTAATTTCTGCATAAGCACACGCGGAACTTAGCAACAGCGCAGCGGCTGTTAGACAATATTTATTCATTATTTTCCTCAAAGCATGCATTCCCGCACACAAGTTAAGTGATACAAAAGCACACAGAGGAAATTTAAAATAACGAACAGGTAGCATACGACTGACCTGTCGCAGCAACGCCCTCCGCTATGCTAACTAACAGCTTCGGGCCGGTCTCCGGACTGGCGAGTGATATTTCTATCGAGAGGATCACCTTCCCACGTCGAAACGCAGTGGTTATATAATCCGCCTTTACTCGCTTACCGTTGCGGGGGCAGTGCCGGGATTGTACTAGTACGCACCGGCTTCCCGTTTAATCTCTTAGGTGGATACCCTTGAGACACCAGAAGCATGGGCGCGAATACTAAAGAGGTGTTGAGTAGACGTCAAGTGAAAAGACTCGCCTATTTATTGAGACATGAAAGAAAGGCTGATGGATTTCACGACACGACCCTTACTGTGACTAGAAGCGCGCACCTTAGTCGCGCAATATTCTTTATTGCCAATAATTTCTTATAGGAGCAAAATTTTAACCACCGAAAAACAGCGTAACCTTCCGCAAGAAAAATTGTACGGGTACGGCGCGATTAGCCCACCCGATTAGCGATTTAAAATCGCCAAGTATCAAACCAACCCACGCCAATTTTCAATGTGAATGAGAAAGGGATTAAGTTTTATTTTGGTAAGTCTTAACGGATTTGCTTAAAAAACGATGAATGAGGGAATATTTTTAGTTAAACAAAAGCAGGCGTTATTAACAATGAGCAACACGACTATTAACGCTCGGCAAGTGCTGGAGCAATTACAAAAGCTAGACAACGAGGGGGGG
>JAESRY010000180.1 GCA_016764415.1 Cycloclasticus sp.
ATTAGCCAGCTTGATTTTCCTTATGCCTTTAAAGCACCCGTTGTTAATTTATGAATCATATGAGAAATATAGGTTTGATAAGGCATTCCTTCATTTAAAGCCATCGACTTGAGTCTTATAATATCACTCTCTAAAAGTCTAATATTAATCGCTTTCTTTTTTGTTAGTCTCTCAATAGTGTTATCACTAGCCGTTTTTAACATTGCTATCATTGGATCAAATTCATTGCTATCTAATGAGTGGTATTTATCATTTTCCACGTCTTCAAGAATCTTTAGTTCATCGGTAGTTTCAATTCTTTTTGGCATACTAGACTCCTTTAAAATATTTTTTAGTCTGCTTTCGACTTTTATACATCGTCTTTAAATAAAAGATATTACCTTCTTGCGCAAAAGGAACAATATAGGCTGAACTTGATATATCAATGATTAAGCAATATTGATTTTGATGGTTTTTACTTTGATTTTTTATAATATCAAGTAATTTGCCGTTCTTAATTGCTGTCACAACGTCTTCAAAACAAATATTTCTTTCTTTTTTTAGAAGAATGTTTTTTTGGTCATTCCAATTAAATTCTAAATCATTCATTCACAAAGCCACCAATCTAAATAAATACAATTAGCATCAATTGTATATCATTTGTATTTTTAATTCAGAAGTGAGTTCAATTTACAATTCAAACGGGCGCCTTACCCTTTGTTTGTTCTTTAATTTTTCTAGCAACTTTTCTTCCCTGTTAGTTCCAACTGAGTTACTGACATTTGAAGCACTGCCGATCCATTTAGCCTCTAATTATCTCATGATTTGAAAAATAATGGGGGCGGGACGCTTCGTAGCTTTTGAAGCTAAAAATAGTCGCGAGTGAATCGCGCTGTACAAGTTAATCCCAACAATTATATTGAATAGTTCGTTTGCCTAGTCCTGAGAAAATCGACAGGGTCATATATGATCTTGCTTTTTGCCTTTATTGATCGATAGGGCGTGGTGAATGTTGTGAGGCGTACCAGTCGCGTTAGCCCTAATCCCAATTAATGCGGTTCGTGCCCCACCACATCCTACATTGTTATTTCCTGATCCCACTGAAGGCATATTAGAAGTGGTTTTTCTCAACCCTGAAAAGGGAAAACCCGAGGTAAAGGAGAGTAAGGAGGCATAAATTAAACKTTAGGCGATAACTCGCTTGAAAAACGCCCAATATTAACAGCAAGGTTTAGTAAGCGAGCACATCTAAGCCTTTATTAGCGACTAAATTTAATAATTTAAGCGACGTGCCTTTAGGTGATTTTTCACCTTGCTCCCACGATCTAACGGWCGATGGACTGGTGTTTAAGTAAGCTGCAAAGACACTTTGGCTAACATTAGCGTTTTCTCGAATGGCTTTGATATTCGCAGCATCATAACGCTCAACTTCAGGTAAGCACAAAACATCAAATTCTCGCATGGTTTGAACGCCCATAACTCCTGCATCCGTTAAGCCTTTGGCTGTGTCGTGCATTACATCTAAAATACTATTACTCATCATTTTTTACCTCAATTAATTCACTTACTTTAATGGCTTGTTTAAGTTGTTTATCTGAATAGCTCAATAAATCTTTTGCCATTAATTTCAATGCTTTTAACTCTTTTTTATCGATATTATCTTTTTGATTTTTTGCAAAGCCAAACATGAAAAAGGATTGCTCATCAACCTTAAAGGCAACAAGTGTACGAAGCCCGCTGCGCTTACCTTGCCCTTGAATGGCTGCACGTTTCTTATAGACATGACCGCCTAAATCACCATCATTCAGCCCGTCTTCTATTTCAGTTACTGCTTCTGTTAAAGCTTTATCCGTCAAACCTTCTTTTTCAGCCCACTTATTGAACCATTTTGCTTTAAATATGCGCATCAACACCTCTTTCCTTAAGACAAACTATAACACTTAGTAGTACACCACTCAAGAACCAATCAGGGTCATCTTGCATAACGTATAGCATAAAAAACCTTTTGGCCCCCCCATCTAAGATGACAAAAGCGTCTTTTTACACTTTTCCTAGTAACTTTAGGGAGGGGATGGGGATTTCAATTTAACTTGTATTGCGACTGTATTATGCGCACAATACAACCATATTAGATATAAGGCGAATCGAATGAATATTACCCTTGGTAAAGAATTTGAAAAAAGAATTTCAGAAAAAGTGTCAGATGGCTTATATACATCCGCAAGTGAAGTTATTCGTGATGGACTGAGACTGCTGTTTGAAAAAGATACGGTGAAAAATCAACAGTTAGAAATATTACGCCATGAAGTATCGAAAGGTTTTGAACAGTTAGCAGCTGGAGAAACATCAAACCATAGTGTTATGGATATTTTTGAACAAGCTTCTTCAGCTATAAATAACAGTACTAATGCCAAACTATAGGTTATCCCCGTTAGCTGAAGGTGATTTATTGAAAATAATTTCCTCTACTATTGACTCATGAGGAAATGAACAGGCTAAAATATATGCGCAATCTATCGAAGCTGCTTTAATTAAGCTTACCCAATATCCGGAATTCGGTCGCCAAAGAGATGAGCTTTATAAAAAAGCCCGAAGTTTTCCAATTGAAAAGCACATTGTTTTCTACAAGATTAGTGATACGGGTATTGATATCGCACGCATTCTACATCAGCATATAGATTCCTCTAAACATTTTTAACGCTATTACATATGGATGTTATTATCGAAGAAATGGGGACTCGATTAAAAATCGATACATTATTTACTTTCCAAAAATCTTCTAAAAGCGCAAATCAGAATCAGGTTGAAGCTCCTCTAAAATAACAGTAGTGCTGAATAGCTCTACGGAGTTTATCCTTGCTTTAAGGTGGCGTCATCGTATTCATAAGCCGTACTGTATACGATGCCACTGGATTCTGTAAAACTGGCGCGGTAAGTGAAGTGCCTGATATGCTATGCTCGTTCATTCCAATAATTAGGTTTTCTGCTATTGTGCATCACGGCTAGAACATATATTACTTGTTGGTTAGTTTGATAAATTACTGAGAAAGGAAACTTGCTAAGCAAAAATCGACGTAAGCCTATTTGAAATTTTGGCCAAGTGTATGGATGCTCAATAATTGCTTGATATGCTGATTCAAGCTCAGTTAGAAAGTTTTCGCCTAAGCCATCCGCTTGATTTTAATACCATTCGTATGATGCTTTAACCTCAAACTCAATATCAGGGTGAAAAATGATATTAGGCACTTTTTTGTCTTATTTTATCTTTGATTTCATTCCAAGAAACGCCCTTCACTAAGCCCGACTCAAGTTCAGAGAACCTCTGTTGGGCTAACTCTGCCCAAGCTTGATCTACGCTATCATCATACTTAACTTCGAGAGAGGAAATAAGGCAATGGGCTATTAATGCCTTTTCATCAGAGGATAGATTTACAATATTTTCAATTACTTGCTTGAATACTGCTGACATAATGAGTCTCCTGTCAATAGGCTTTAAATTTTAACATGATGGTTTTCAGCCTAAAAAAGCGATACGTGAATCGCGATGGAGAMGTTAATCCTAWCAATCATRTTGRATMGTTCGTTAACCTAGYCCTAAAACAAAACTGGCYGGCACATGRCGTTCAATGAGGCGTTAACKCCACRAAATCNNTTTTAATTAATTCAAACATATCCTGGCTTAAGYTCTGCTCTTGCAAAATATCCACAAAATARGGTAGRTCAGRKTCTGAAAAAGCRTCTTTTAAYTGAGTCAGYTGTAAAAAAGACAGCTTCTTWCCTGCTATAAATAAATCTAWATCAGAAAATYSWCGCGCTTCATTTYTAGCACGGGAACCAAAAGCAAAAACCTTCTGTGTTATTAGCTGCTCTTTAAAAACACGCTCAACAATACCTAGATGTTTTACACTTAACTGAATCATATCAACGTGCTMCCMATTGTTTAAATAACCTTTCYGCAACAGGTAAAAAAYMAAGCACTAACAGGTAAATMTTAYTGGCCGTACTTTCATCATAAGTATGTGRCGTTTCATTTCTGCCTTGGTGAAATACAAACCAACTYTCYGGATCATCTATCAAACCCTTTTGCGCAGCTAAACGGTATAAGTCTTTTCGGCTAAGCCGAGTAACTTCWTCATCGCCTTCTTCGTCTTTAAGCTGCCTACGCAACATTTTCCAGCTTAAKTCATAAGTAAATTCAAAGTTTTGAATAACACCRGCACGCATAGTACGGCGCTGAGAAGCACTTAAAGAATCCATNAAAACACCATCTGTCGTACTAGAAATAGCCTCAGAYAAAGAAACTAATGYTTTTTTGAGTGGCGTTAAATCTATTTTCATTGTGTATGCCTCTATTTTAGTGCTGCAAGGTTATTTTGTTAACCTGCTAYCAGACGGTTTGYCTTTTTGCTGTAAAAAACGACTCCTACTCTATCAATATGATTGATTAAATCGCTGTTTTTTARTTGYTCATATTGAGATAAATCCACGCCGTAMGGCAGGTACAGGTCATCAATTTGGTCTTCRACTTCCATTAACTCAAGAAATGGTAGCGCTGAACCTTTTATTGTTAAATCGATATCCGAACCTTCTTTGTAGGTACCTTTTGCACGCGAACCATAGATAATGACCTCTTCGATAGAATCATGCTTTTTAAAMACGCTTTTAAGTTTATCTAACGTGGTACATGTCAACCCGAACGGCCCCTTTTTATGTTCACCCATCTTATTTTTAATGACGCCCCATCTCTGACTTAAACTCTATAAAAAGAGGGAAATAGTCATTAATAATGGTCTGAACCAATAATTCTGCCGTTTCTTCGTCATAGGTATGTGATGAAAGATTTCTGCTTTGAATCATGGCCATCCATTGCTCCCCCGCCGTGATTAACGACACCTTAAAAGCTGCCCGCGTAGCATCTTTTGAGCCTTTTATGTTTTGTTCACCTTGATCTTCTAAGAAATCTTTAAGGACATGCCAGGCCAATTCATGTGTGAATTCAAACGCCTGTATAACACCTTGCTTTTCTAGCTGAGTAAATTGCCTCTGCTGACTTAGCTCAACGGCTGATACGAGCTGATTTAACGCTTTTTTGAAATTTGCAAATCGCTGTTTCCAGCGCACATCTAAACTCGAATTATTCATATGTTAAAAGATTCCATTTATGAGGTGAATTCAACTTGAATTCACCTTGAATTCACCTTATGTTATAGCTAATCACCTAACCGTTGTTGATCACAACTCACACAGGCAAAGATTCGTGTAGAACCTGCCGACGACACGCATCGGGTAACGCGTTAGGTGTTAGTACATCCACATCAATGCCGAGCTATTCTTTAAGCTCAAAGCGAATAGCACCAATATCCATTAATGAAGTTTGGTCTGTTGTATCTACTAATAAATCCAAATCACTTGTATCAGAATTTTCACCTCGAATTACTGAACCAAATACACGCGCATTGTTCGCATGATGCGCGTGCGCCACCGCCCTAATCTGTTCGCGGTATTGTTCTAAAATAATTGAAGGTCGCATGGTTGTTTAACCTTTAAGGTTAGTTGTAAACATTGAAGTTCAAGTCAGTTCAATGGGGCAAGCCAGCTTGATTTGTTGGGCTTCGAAAGTCTGCACCAACCTACCAAAAGATAATCATACTGTCCATACTACATTCGATTTAATTATTTAATTTAGCACTTATATTTAATGCAAAATCATGGAGCTTAAGATACATTTTATTGACGACAATGGCCTTTATCACTTTTTCATCTAAATTTAAATAGTCATGCACAATGGCATTTCTCATGCCGACAATCCTTTGCCATTCGGCTGCATCTTCAATAGGGATTAATTGTAACTCCATTAATTTCTTAAATACGCTATAAGCATCCGTTGGCAGTACTTTATTTTGCTGCTTCAACCAGTGTTTAGATACCCCTATACATGCCTCTACTAAAGTTTGCAGTAATCTTTCCGCTCCTTTCCTTTCCACCCTCGTCCATGAACGTTGCTTTAATATGTCGTGAAGCGTATCTAAATCTTCCACACTTTCATTCACATGTTGTTTAATTGCATCGACGTAAATATTAAGCATAATGTTTTCTGTGATAACTGTAGTCTATTTCCCACTTTGACATGATTTTCTGTTCTTCGATCATTTTACGGTAGTTGTTTTTACAATAAAGCAGGGTATTGTCTAAGACAACCGTGTAAGCCAGTGGTAATGGTACTTTATTAATATCTATGACTGACAAGGGTATTTTAAGCTTTTCATGCCATTCTAATGCGAGCATTTCTGGCCTTAATCGGCTCTCTACGTGGTCTTCAATATAGGTTTTAAATGCTACCGCCAAATCATAGTCACTCTCAATACTGGCATTGTCTCTCGCTCGTGAGCCATACAACCAAAGCACCTCTACCTCTGGATTATTTTTTGCTAACTGTATTATATTAATCAAACTTTGCTTTTGATTTGATTGCTTGTTCATTTTAAATTTAAACCGGACGCTACCTTTTGTTTGTTCTTTAATTTTTCTAGCAACTTTTCTTCCCTGTTAGTTTAAGCTGAAATACTGATATTTGAAGCACTGCCGACCTAATTACCGGCTTAATATCTCATGATTTGAAGAAAATCGGGGGAGGGGTATGAATAGTAATACCATCAAACCTTACATAAACGCAAACCCCTTCATATAGCGTGCCGCATACCTTGCTTACAACGCCAACTCTCTACGGCGTTTTACCGCGCCCATAATCAGTGCAACGAAGATAGCGATAAAGCCACTCAATACTGTGCCTACGGAAACAATTAGGGCTCTTTTTGGTTTTTCGGCTTTGCCATCTGTAATGGCTTGTTTATCTAGCCTGTATAGCTTTACGCCAATAAAATCGAAGCTGAGGCTTTCTAGTCTATTTATTCTTTTAAGCATTGCAGGCAACGCTACAATGTACGCATCATCACTTCCTTTACCGCTGAGTATAGTTATTTCTGCCTCTAAATATTCCGATCCTTTAAGAAACAAATCACCATCGCCTTCTTTAGCCTGCGATGTTAAACCATTTAATGAGCGCTGATATGCTTCGCCAAATATTCGAATAGAATCAGGTTTTTTTATACCGATTTTTTTTGCTATCACTAATGCATCATGAAGCCTCACTAGTCGCGCTTCACGTTTCTTTTTAGCCTCAAACCTCATAATATTTATGTCTTTGTTTGTTTTTTCAATTTCGGCAACTGCCATTTCTTTTCCACTAGAAACCAGCTCTAGCAATAGCATTTTATTCGTATAGTCGATATACCTATTTATAAAATTAGCTGTTAGCCCTTCATCACGACCCATCAGTGTTATTGAAACGATTCTAGGAGGTGAACTCGGCCCTTTTTTCAATTGCTTTGGAAGCAATATTTCAACCTGAAAATCTTTTTTAATCTCGGCCTGTAAAAAGTTCTCTCTTTCATTTAAATCTTCGTCAGGGTAAATCTTTTGAAGCCACGCACCGTCTTTCAGATATTTATTAAAGTGCATGGGTGAAAGCAACTTTTCATAATAGCGTTGAAACAGCTGGCTTGCCTCTTTCTCTGAATTACGTTCTGAATTGCGTTCTGAATTACGTTCTGAATTACGTTCTGAATTGCGTTCTGAGTAACCTTTATTCATCACTTGCATAACACCTGATAAATCGGGCAATGCAACCTGAGCGGTCACTTCATATTGTTTTGGAATTATTAGTGCTATAGCAACTGACAGCAATGCACCAGCGACGGTAATACCCACTAGCCAACGCCACTGTTTGCACAATGATGAAAAAAGCTCAAATAAGTCTATTTCATCATCTGCTCTGTAGTCAGTAATACCTATATTTTTTGGTTCCATGATTTACCTTTAGCTTTCCATTTGATTATACGTTAACAGTACGGTTTAAATCACCAGCCTACTGACCGTTAGGCTGTTTTTTAGATGCTGTTCGAAAATTTCATCTATATCTTCTTTTGTTTTGTACTGGTACCACGTTTCTTCGGGATAGATGACCAGCACTGGGCCTTGCCCACAGCGATCTAAACAGCCTGCATTGTTGACCCGGATTTTACTCGGACCGGACAAACCGACTTCTTTAACTTTCTTTTTTAAATAGTCACGCATCTCTTGTGCGCCATGATCTTGGCAACACGCTCGGCCATCGGTGCGCTGATTAGTGCAAAAGAAGATATGGTGTTTATAGTAGGACATACGATTACTCAGTTTTTGTTCATTATACGTATATCAACTTTTTAACTTGTTGTTTTTTTATTGACGTTTTTAAGTTACGTTGTTTGATGTTTTGGCACATGACATTAAAGGCACCCCCACCTAGCCTCCCCCTATAAAAGATTAGGGGGAGGGATTTGTAGTCGCACCTAATCTCGCCAAAATATGGTTGGCGTGGATTTGATGCTGTGCTTGGACCCGCCTAGC
The DNA here is from genome assembly GCA_016764415.1 of Cycloclasticus sp. Taxonomy (GTDB): domain Bacteria; phylum Pseudomonadota; class Gammaproteobacteria; order Methylococcales; family Cycloclasticaceae; genus Cycloclasticus. Next base: position 8,425 of record JAESRY010000180.1, read on the forward strand.
AATCATAGAATCGGCTTAAATTGATACAACCAATAACATCAAAAA